>CP119317.1:3900000-4090000 GCA_029203125.1 Candidatus Cohnella colombiensis | reverse complement strand
AATAGGTTAATGGGAGTAAATTAGCTAGTCTGCACACAAAAAGGGATGTCTCCACAACCGAGACATCCCTCAACTTAACGATTATTAATACAATTCCCGTCGACCTTCCATCGCTTTGGACAGCGTCACTTCATCAGCATATTCCAAATCTCCACCTACAGGTAAGCCATGTGCGATTCGGGTCACTTTAATACCGAATGGTTTAACGAGTCGCGAAAGATACATCGCTGTCGCTTCACCTTCAATGTTCGGATTCGTTGCCAGTATCATCTCTTGAACCTGTTCGTCCCCGAGACGTCTTAGTAATTCCGCCACCCGAATATCGTCTGGTCCTATACCATCCATCGGTGAGATCGCACCGTTAAGTACATGATAGTGGCCGTTATACTCTTTCATACGTTCCATCGCAACGAGGTCCTTCGGCTCCTGAACGACGCAGATCACCGAAGCGTCTCTAGACTTATCCCCGCAAATTCGACAAGGGTCTGTATCTGTAATGTTGCAACAAACTGAACAATACGTCAAATTGCGTTTGACGCTAACGAGCGCTTTAGCAAAGTCGATGACGTCTTCTTCCTTCATTCGCAACACATAGAATGCTAGACGAGCAGCCGTCTTCGGCCCAATGCCCGGTAACCGTGAGAAGGAATCGATCAACTTAGCTATCGGTTCTGGATAAAACAAAGGCTCGGTCTCCTTATGAATGACAGGTATTAGAATAGACCAGGGATCTTCATTCCACCTGTATATTTGCCCATATCTTGATTTGCAAGCTCATCCGCCTTCGTAAGCGCATCATTTACCGCTGTGAGCACAAGATCCTGCAGCATCTCGATGTCCTCAGGGTCAACGACTTCTGGCTTGATTTTAATATCAAGTAATTTCTTATGTCCATTGACAGATACAGTGACAACACCACCACCCGCTGTGCCTTCAATGGTCTTCGTGCCTAGCTCTTCTTGCGCTTTCATCATTTGCTCTTGCATTTTCTTCACTTGCTTCATCATTTGGTTCATGTTGTTCATCGTCTATTTCCTCCTAATTTAATCTTCTTTAATCGTAACGAGCTCTTCTCCAAATAAACGAACGGCTTCGTCTACCCAGGGTTCCTTACTAGCTCCAGTATCATCCTCTGGTTCAAGCTTGAGTTCCTCGCGCGCAGAAGATTCCGATTCGCTTGAGCCTGTTCCTGCACTCGAACCTGTGTGAGATCCCGCGCCTTCGGCCAACGCATCCTGCCATTCCTTGAGCATGACCGTCACTAAACGAGTCGGTCGACTGAAGATCGTACTGAGCACCTCTTCAATGACTGCCAGGCTGGCCGGCTTCTCTGTGTTTTCACGATGGAAGGTGTTGTTAAACGCGACGACAACTGTATCATCTGTATGCGCAACCGGCTTCCCATCGAGCAACATCGCATGGATGGTTCTGCCCTTCTCCTTCACTCCATCAAGGATTTGTGACCACTTCAACGCGATCGCATTCCCTGTATGGTGAGCTTCAACAAAAGCTGTTAGCTTCACACGTGCTCGTGGCGTCGCCACAGCTCGCGTCGCCTGACCAACACCAGAACGACTCGCGCTTGCAGTTGATCCGCTACCAGAGCTCGAATTCGCTATTGCCGCCCCACTCTTCATCGCTGCATTCAGCTTATTCTCAAGACTCGCAATTTGTTGCTTAAGCAGTTGTAGCTCTCCTCGATCAACTCCTGCAGTCACTTGACCCTGAGGTGCACTAACCGTAGGTTGGCTGTCTGAGCATAGCTTCAGCAATGCAATTTCGAACATCGTCTGAGGATGAGCTGCATATTTCATCTCGCTTTGATAGCGATTTAACAGATCAATAATATCAAATAAACGTTCTCGTGAAAATCCATCTGCCATCTGTTTGAGCTCTTGCGGGTCAGCTATTCTACCTGAGGAGCCTGTCGCTTGAGGCGCTAACTGCACCATCAGCAAGTCTCTGAAGTAATGCATGAACTGCTCCAAGCATTTGTCTGCACTTTTGCCTGCGCGCATCATCTCTTCAATTTCCTGGAGCACTGAAGCAGCATCACGATCTCTTACCGCAACCGCAAGACGAGCAAACTGCTCCGAAGGAAGGCCCCCCGTGGCTTCAATTGCATGTGCTAATGTGACTTGTCCGGAAGTGAACGATGCGATCTGGTCGAGCAGACTCACAGCGTCACGCATCCCGCCGTCGGATAGCCTCGCGATAAATTTCAGCGCGTCAGCTTCTGCGGTTATTTGCTCCTCCCTACTTATCTCACTTAGCCGTTCAACTTGCTCTTCCAAAGAAACACGACGGAAATCGAAGCGTTGGCAACGCGAAATTATCGTTGGAGGCAGACGGTGAGGTTCGGTTGTTGCCAAGATGAACATCACATGCCCTGGAGGTTCCTCTAAGGTCTTAAGCAATGCATTGAACGCTTCCGTTGTAAGCATATGCACTTCATCGATGATGTACACTTTGCGCCTAACTTCTGTTGGCGCGTATTTCACCTTATCGCGAATGTCGCGAATTTCTTCCACACCACGGTTAGATGCAGCATCTATCTCTACGACGTCCATTACTGAACCCGTTGTAATTCGCTGGCATTGTGAACACTCATTGCACGGTTCAACTGAAGGACCGTGCTCACAGTTCACAGCTTTCGCTAAAATCTTCGCAGCGCTTGTTTTCCCCGTTCCACGTGGGCCACTGAATAGATAGGCATGAGCTAATCGATTCTCTCGAATCGCATTTTGCAACGTCTGTACGATATGTTGCTGCCCGACCATGTCATGGAACGTCTGAGGACGCCAAGCCCGGTACAAAGCAAGATGTGCCATTCCTAGTCGCTCCCGTCGGATTTTACGTTTCCTCCATTATACATCATAGACAACTTCCACTCCACCGCTTCACTAGATTTCAAACTCGATTGTGTAGATGTACATAAGGAAGCTTGAGCATGAATGTCGTTCCTTGGTCACTCGAACTCACCTTGATCGCACCCCCCATTTCGTGAATAATACGCTGACAGACCGGTAAACCCAAACCTGTACCTTCCGGTTTAGTCGTATAAAATGGTTCAAAAACCTCTTCGATACGGTCGAGATGAATCCCAGGTCCAGTATCTATAAATTCCACAATCAAGTTATTTGAATCGTCTTGCTGTTGGTATTCACGAATTTTCAATGTACCGCCAGCACTCATCGCTTCGATTGCATTTTTCCCTATATTCAAAAAGACTTGCTTAATGAGTTCTTTATCAACCATTATTGGAGCTAACGCAACGTTCGGATAATATTTGATCGTCACATTATGAAGCATTGCCTCACTTCGAATGACGGGTAGTATCTCTCGTAAAATATGACGGCTTCGAATGGGTACCAATTTCATTTGTTTTGGTTTACTCAGCAATAGAAATTCATTAACGAGCCCATTAATGCGCTCTAGCTCTGATAAAATAATCGTCACATATCCTTGCTCATGTTGCATCTCACGCTCGGATAACCGCTCATTGAGTAGCTGCATAAAGCCTTTAATCGACGTTAGAGGATTACGAATTTCGTGTGCAGTACTTGCAGCGATCTGACCAATCATCTTCAATCGATCAGATTGCAACACCTGCTGTTGCAATGTCAACACATCCGTAATATTACGAAATACAACACAAGCGCCGATCAGTCGCCCTCGATCATAGATTAAGTCACCGTCCAGCAGCATATCATATCTCTTTAGGCCGTTCATGAAACGCCATGAACGATTCCGAAAAACATTACCCTCTAACAGACTACGATCGAATGGTTGCGGAAGCACAGAATGTAATGCGAAAATATGCTCGATCTCACCTGTTTCCCATTCACTTCTTGCAACATCGAAAATTTCACAGAGCAACTCACTAACCAATACAACTCGAAATTGCTGATCTAGAACAATCGCGCCACAATTTTGGATCTCTAAAGCCCGTATTAAAAATAGTCCTACCCACTGCTCAATGCTTAGATCGACATCAGTACTCTGACTATCCCCTGTGATTAATCGTAAAGCTCGCTCCATCAAGCATCACCCCGCGTATTGAAATCGCTTTCCTGCGAATACAAGCAAAAACACCTTCTGCGTCGTTAGACGCTGAAGAAGCTTTGCGGAGGTTGTACAGGTAATGTTAAAAGTGCATCTATATGTATATAAAGAAACAAAAAGCACCTTGCGCAATTCAAGCATACGCTAAGGTGCTTTAATCGTGATGACACGAAGAATTTATACAATTAGAACCGTGCACCTGCCCTCGATTATTATGATCCAGCCAAATAGAAAGATGACGCTCAGGCAAAGCTACCCTTCAGCACAAGAGCTAAACTACTTATGGCTGCTTCCTTCCGGACCTGACCGGGTTCATAGCCGCCCCTCGCGAAGGACTCTACCGTCAACACGGCATAATTCTAATGGAACCTGCATCACAAAACCTCAAACAGGAATTCAATCTCGCTAGAGCGGACTGCGAGTTACAGGGCACCGCTACCTCCCCATCTAGCACGGCAAAGTTTAGTATATCTAATTGACAGGTGAAGTGCAACCACCAGAAATAATTTACAGTCGTCTTTGCTGTTATTTTGAAGACTTCATATGAATCGTGTATCTGGGGAAATTAAACCGAAGAACCGATGCCGCTTGGCGCTCGAGAGTCGGCACTTCGTTCTGGTTCAATGTAGAATCGACCTTAATCGTGACGTAGGCTTCAGATCCATTAAACGTGATACTTGTCCCTTTAATACCCGGTAAATCCGCAATCGCTTGTCTCATTGCATTCGCATCATTACTGTAGGTGCTAGCCATATGTGGACCTGGAATTTTCGGATAAGTATTCGTCATTCCTAAATAACCATCCGCTTTATAGCTTTGTGTCTTGACACCATTCGTATTCGTCGCCCCATTGTTCCCACTCCCACAACCGGTAAGCAGCGTCAACACGAGCACAACTGCCAACCATCCACATGCGAACAACATTAATTTCTTTAACATGAAAAAAACCTCCCTTTATCCGGTAGGATTTCAAGGGAGGTTGATCTCTATTCATTTTAGAGGCCGTATTTTTTCTTAAACTTGTCAACACGTCCGCCAGCGTCGATAAACTTCTGTTTACCCGTGTAGAACGGATGGCAGTTAGAACAAACCTCAACTTTAATGTTCGGACGAACCGAACCTGTTTCGAAAGTGTTCCCACATGCGCAAGTTGCCGTCGATACAGTATATTGCGGATGAATGGATGGTTTCAAAGGGGTCACCTCTTTCTGCCCTGAACCTCATGCGGATCCAGAGTTATACATGCAACAGATATAATATCATATAACGCAACTCCAAAGCAATACCGAAATCACATTAAATGTAAAAGCATAACAGTCAAGACTGTTGCTATTCAACCTTTAGGAACATGTGTGTAATTACCAATCACGACATCTGGAAGCTCCTGCCGAAATACTTCAAGCATGGCCTTCATCCCGTAGATTTCACCCTGAGGGGGCGGGATCAACGCCAAGTATGCATCCGGATCAATGTTCAAGTTACGCATCTGAATGAGTTTTAAACCTGTTCGTCTAATAAAGCCGATCATTGCTTCCATCTCTTCCTCACGGTCCGTTACTCCCGGAAACACGAGATAATTGATCGAAGTGTAGACACCTTTATCCGTTGCATACTTTAGAGATTTTTCAACATTCGCAAGCGTATATCCACGTGGCTTGTAATAAGCGTTATAATGCTCGTCTAAAGCACTAATCGTACTGACACGCATAAGGTTGAGGCCTGCATCGGTAATTCCACGAATGTGATCAGTTAGCCCTGCATTCGTATTGATATTAATATATCCGAGCGATGTTTGCTCACGTACTCGCTTCATTGCATCGATTATTGTTCTAGCTTGAGTCGAAGGTTCTCCCTCGCAGCCTTGACCGAAGCTGATAATCGATTGAGGCGTCTTCAAGTGCTCAAGCATAATATCGACAACCTCATCGACCTCTGGACGGAACTTCAATCGTGTCTGAGGAGCAACGAAGCCGCTATCGTCAGGCTGTTCTGAAATACAACCATAGCAGCCTGCATTACATGAATACGATACGGGAACCGCACCTTCTAACCGTTGAAGAAACGTATTCGATGCGGTTAAGCATTCATATTCTAGCGCACAATGCGACAGGTGCTTATATAGCTTATTGTCAGGGTAAGTGGTCAGAAGTCGGTTGACTTCGATTTCTAATTCCTTGCGATCACAGTTTTCCGGATTCCACGGCTCAGGATCGTCGGTTTGCTCGGCAGCCACATAGAAACCGCCATCCTTCCATACGACAGCTGTGTATCCAAACAACGGAAATTTATAAGTCTTATCGGTCTTTGAGTACCCCGGCACATAAAACCGAGTAAACCCTTGTGGCAGCAATGCGCCGACTGCCTGATAATTGCCAGGAAGTCGCTTCATCTCGCCTGTATGGGGATCCATCGCAATTGGACGTGTATGCGGGAGACTAACTAATGTCGCCCCCGCTGGCAGCGGGATCAGATCCTCTTCGATAAGTTCAATAAGATCCTCTCCACTGCGCCCAACTCCATAGTACTGTTCATGATCGAAGACGTTGCCTTGTTCGTCTGCATATACCAGATGCATGTACTACGCTCTCCTCTCACTCTCAAGTCGAGCTGCTTCGCGGCGCACGGCGCACCCCACCACTACTAGTACCTCTAGGAGGAGGTGTTATACCACTCGTGTCCAGCGAATCCAGAAACTCTTGATTCGTCTTTGTATTCGATAGCTTCTTGAGAAAGCCTTCAACAAACTCCATTGAATCATTCATGCTCTTACGAATCGCCCATAGCTTATCGAGCGCTTCTTTATCTAACAAAAGCTCCTCACGACGTGTGCCTGAGCGCCTAATATCAAGCGCTGGGAAAATACGTCGCTCTGACAATTTACGATCTAAGTGTAGCTCCATATTTCCGGTACCCTTAAATTCCTCATAAATGATGTCATCCATCCGAGAGCCTGTCTCTACTAACGCAGTTGCCAAAATCGTCAAGCTTCCGCCTTCTTCTACATTACGTGCCGCACCGAAAAATCTTTTCGGGCGATGGAACGCAGCAGGGTCAATCCCGCCTGACAACGTACGACCAGAAGGTGGAATGACCAAGTTATACGCCCTCGCAAGTCTCGTAATGCTATCGAGCAATATCACAACATCACGCTTGTGCTCTACGAGACGAAGTGCACGTTCAAGCACAAGCTCAGCCACTTTAATGTGATGCTCTGGCAGTTCATCGAACGTCGACGCCACAACCTCACCCTTCACCGAACGTTGCATATCCGTAACCTCTTCCGGCCGCTCATCAATGAGAAGCACAAACAGGTCCATATCCGGTCGATTCGCAGAGATGCTATTGGCAATTTCCTTTAACAGCAGCGTCTTACCCGCTTTCGGTTGAGCCACGATTAAGCCGCGCTGACCAAGTCCAACAGGAGCAATGAGATCGATAATACGAGTAGATAGATGTGTGGGTGAAAGTTCAAGCTTAAGCATCTCTTGCGGGAATAGAGGGGTTAAAGCGGGAAAATGTAGCCGTTCTGCAGCTGTCTCAGGAGGTACGCCATTTACAGCATTAACTTGTAGTAACCCGAAATATCTTTCGTTCTCCTTCGGCGCTCGACACTTACCAGATACGAGATCACCGGTTCGAAGATCGAATTTGCGAATTTGCGATGCAGAGATATAGATATCCTCCGCACTCGGTAAATAGTTGATCGGTCGTAAGAAACCGAATCCCTCTGATAATACTTCAAGTACACCTTCCATAAACATCAGACCACTTCGTTCAGCTTGTGCGCGCAGTACAGCTACGATCAATTCCTTCTTCTTCATCTGCGCATAGCCATTAATCTGATGCTGCTTCGCAAGCTTGTACAGCTCGGTCAGCTTCATTATTTCTAAATCGCCCATCATTAAATCAGTCAATAGAATCCCCACTTTGATCAAAAATCAAATCTTAACCATTCCGCCATACTTCTGCGCCTAGATTACTAAGCTGAGTGACCAACTTCTCATAACCTCGATCAATGTATTCTACCCCACTGATCTCCGTTGTACCTTCATCCACCGTTAACGCTGCGACAACAAGTGCCGCACCCGCCCGTAGATCTGCCGCCCTAACTTTAGCAGCATTGAGCGGACCGCCTTCGATAATCGCTGAACGTCCTTCTACACGAATCTGAGCACCCATGCGAACGAGCTCGGATACATGTTTGAAGCGATTGCTATACACATAATCAGATAACACGCTCACACCACGAGCTTGTGTGAGCAAGCTTGTCATCGGAGACTGTAAATCGGTCGCAAACCCCGGATATACGAGCGCCTTCACATCTACTGCCTCATACATCGGTTGTCCAACAACACGTATCGACTCGTCCATCTCATACACGTGTACACCCATCTCCTGCAACTTCGCAGTCATCGCTTCCAAATGCTTCGGAATAATATTATCAATGAGGACGTCGCCGCGCGTAGCAGCGGCAGCAATCATATATGTTCCAGCTTGTATACGATCAGGAATTATAGAATGACGACAACCATGCATCTCACTTACGCCTTCTATCCGAATCGTCTCGGTACCTGCGCCTTTAATCTTAGCACCCATTGCATTCAATAACGTTGCAACGTCGATGATCTCCGGCTCTTTAGCTGCATTCTCAATTACAGTCAATCCTTTAGCTCTTGAGGCCGCCAACATAATGTTGATGGTTGCACCAACACTCGCGACGTCCAAGTAGATCTTGGCGCCACGTAACTCTTTTGCACGTATCCGAATCGCACCATACTCATTCGTTACTTCTGCACCTAATGCTTCGAACCCTTTAATGTGCTGATCAATTGGACGCGGTTCGAAATTGCAACCACCTGGCAAACCAATCGTCGCTTCGCCGAAGCGTCCCAATAATGCACCCATCAAGTAATATGAGGCACGCAAAAGCTTTACTTTTCCATTCGGCATTGGCACCGACTTCATACTCGATGGATCAATAGTCATCGTGTCATCTGTCCAAGAGACACTTCCTCCAAGCTCCTGTAACAATTCTGCGTATACTGCAACATCGCTTAGCTGTGGCAGATTGTCCAGCCTAACCGTAGTTTCTGCTAATATTGCCGCCGGAATAAGTGCAACCGCACTATTCTTTGCTCCGCTAATTCCAACTGTACCTATTAGTGGGCGGCCTCCCCTTACCATTAACTTCTCCATGAATGAGGTCTTCCTCCTCGTGATGTTACCGGTTACCCATGTTTCACCGGCACATGAAGGAACGGGAAAACGCCTAAAGACGTTTTCCCGCACAATGATTTGCAAACAATGCTGCTTTCACAACTTATCTTCTAATTAAGCGTATTTGTTACTTCCGAACAGACGAATCTTCTCGAAAACAACTGATTGCCTACTCTGCGCATTATTATAACACAAAATGACAAGAGGAAGTAAATCCGTGAACGAGTAATATCCACAGCACTAAGAATTCCCTACAAATCGAGTTGCTGTACCTTGACCCATCTGCAAGTTTACAGCCAATCTCATCTCATCAATATCAAATGGCTTTGTAAAATGCATCACAGCACCCATATCAGTTGCTTGATTAATCATATCCAGTTCTCCATAAGCAGTCATCATAATCACCTTAATATCAGGGTCATACTGCTTAAGCTGCTTTAAGATTTCCAATCCATCCATTCCAGGAATCTTCATATCCAACAATACCAGATCAATCGGATGCGACCTAGCGATCTCAAGCGCAATCCGACCATTCGCGGCTTGAAACGTTTCATAGCCTTCCGTCGCAAATACTTCAAGTAACAATATCCGTATACCCACCTGATCATCCACGACTAGCAATTTCTTTTTCAAAGGCTCATCTCCTCCAACGACTATCATCCTAGTATTCGAGATGTAAATAAAATTTCCTGCAATAACTTAGTAAAAAATGAAAATCACCCCACCTATTGGGAGGGGTGATCGCAAGCCGTATATTTCGTCAATCTTAGCCTTCTGAGTGCACCAATGCCGCCTTCACAAAATCGCGGAACAGGGGTTGCGGACGGTTCGGACGGGACGTAAATTCTGGGTGGAATTGCACCGCAAGGAACCACGGGTGATCCTTCAATTCGATCATCTCTACGAGACGTCCATCTGGTGAAGTCCCGGATATGATTAAACCAGCCGCTTCAATCCGCTCACGATATTCGTTGTTGAATTCATACCGATGACGATGACGCTCATAGATCAATTCATCCCCATAGCTCTTAGCCGCTAGGCTTCCAGGAATGAGCTTGCATGGATAGAGACCCAATCTCATCGTCCCACCTAGATCCTCGATATCCTTCTGCTCTGGAAGAAGATCGATAACCGGATACGGTGTCGCCGGATGAATCTCAGAGCTATTCGCTCCGTCCAACCCAGCCATACTGCGTGCGTATTCCACAACAGCAACCTGCATGCCCAAGCAAATTCCGAAGAATGGTGTCCCCATCTCACGCGCATAGCGAATCGCAACAATTTTACCTTCAATCCCACGATCGCCGAATCCGCCTGGAACGAGAATACCGTGTACGCCGCCTAGCTCCTCTTCAACGTTATCCGCTGTAAGCTCTTCAGCATTGACCCATCGGATATTCACCTCAGAATCTGATTCAAAGCCCGCATGAGATAGTGATTCGACAATGCTCAAATAAGCATCATGCAATGCAACATATTTCCCAACGATTGCGATTTCGACCTTCTTCGAAAGCGATTGGACACGCTTTACGAGCGCTTCCCATTCTCTCATATCCGGGGCAACTGTCGATAAGTTCAAATGCTTCACAACATAATCGTCAAGGCCCTGCTCACGCAAATTTAATGGTACTTCATATAACGTCGACGCATCTCTGCACTCTACAACCGCATTTGCATCAATATCACAGAACAACGCAATTTTGCGCTTCAAATCTTCTGCAAGCGGATATTCCGTACGGCATACGATGACATTCGGTTGAATTCCGATGCTACGCAATTCTTTAACACTATGCTGCGTTGGCTTCGTCTTCACTTCGCCCGCCGCTTTAATATAAGGAATTAATGTAACATGGATATACATTACATTCTCGCGACCGATATCACTCTTAATCTGACGGATCGCTTCGAGGAAAGGTAAGCTTTCGATGTCACCTACTGTACCGCCAATTTCCGTAATAACGACATCAGAACCCGCTTCTTTACCCGCACGGAACACACGCTCTTTAATTTCATTCGTAATGTGCGGAATAACTTGAACAGTGCCTCCAAGATACTCCCCGCGACGCTCTTTACTAATAACAGTAGAATAAATTTTCCCTGATGTAACATTGCTGTTCTTCGAAAGATTAATGTCGATGAACCGCTCATAGTGACCCAAATCAAGATCCGTCTCTGCTCCATCATCCGTCACGAACACTTCACCATGCTGATATGGACTCATCGTTCCAGGATCGACGTTGATATATGGGTCAAATTTCTGGATCGTTACCTTAAGACCACGATTCTTTAGCAACCGTCCAAGTGAAGCCGCCGTGATCCCTTTTCCGAGCGATGATACAACACCGCCTGTTACGAAAATATATTTAGTCACTCTGTACGAAACCTCCTGCTAGATGCCATTAGCATCCCATTATTGTTACCTTGTTATGCCCTCTCATTACCAAGAGAAGGGTAGAAAAAAACAAAAAAGTGACACCCAATAAATGGGGGCACTTTTGGATTTCAATACTTATAAACACGCTCACTTCTAAAGCCCAAGCATAAGTTTACCGTCTCGAACTATCGGTGTCAAGCCCGAACAGCAAACTACGAAAACCTATGCTTAGCGAGCACTTTAGATTAAAGCTCCTCTTCGTCCTCGTCGATATCTTCATCCTCGTTCAGGTCCTCTTCGTCCTCATCGCCGAATTCATCGTCCTCGTCGCTTTTTTCATCAATTTCCTCATCAAGAACAGCATCTCCGTCCTCGATAATAGCTTCTTCGTCCGCTTCAGCAGCTTCTTCGCCGTCTTCAAAAATCTCTTCGCGCTCTTCATCGAACAGATCGTAAGTTTCTTCGCCTGGGACGAACGACTCTTCATCTTCACCGTATAGATCCTCATCATCGAGATCATCATCATCGTTAATGATGCGAGGACGTTTACCGCCACCACTCATCGGATCATCGGAACGTTCTACTGGATACCAGCGCTTAAGTCCCCATACATTACTGCCTACACAAGCAAAGCGACCATCAATATTAATTTCTGTATACAACTGGGCTACTACTTCAATCATCTGGTCTTCTGATAGACCACGGATTTTACTAATCTCCATCATAAGATCTCTGTAATAGAATGGGGAGTTAGCTGCCTTCAGAAGCTCGTACGCCAGATCAACCATTGGCATTTCCTGGATTCTTTCAGAGTCGATTTTCAGCACATACTCAGCGCTCATGCGACTTCCACCTCTCTATATGTGAACCATTTCCACGTTGATTTATCAAAGTATAGTAAACCTTATTTTTCATGAAATTGCAAGCGAAAAGGCGAAGGTGTGCCCTTATTGGACAGGTCCTCCGCTTTTCGACTGTATCCATGCCCGATGACTCCGTGAAAGGAGAAATCGGCATGACCGAGAGTTTCTCCTCCCGCACACGCTTACAGCGTCCGATCAACACCTGTGAGCAGTATGAGAGAAACTCTTCATTCATCGTATGTTGTCGAAGTAGAAATGACACGGTGCCACGCCTATTTCCGACTAAAAAAGGCATGACCCCCACGCTTTTAACGAGGTGTCCTCATACAGTAGAAGACACAGCTAACTAGTGATGCAATTCATATAGATAATTCACTAAAAGCAGTCGCTTACTAACCCAATCGCACAGGGGGGGAACCGCAGTGGATCAATTCAGCGATGTGTTGGGGGAAGGAATCGCACCTCTGCTTCATGCGTTACCTCAGGGAATGATCGTAACTGAAACAGGTATTCCATGGGGCGTGAAGCAAATTGGAGCACCTGAAACGTGGAGTCGAACAACAGGACACCGCGTTAAGGTCGGAATAATTGATACCGGTGTAGACTTTAGCCACCCTGATTTGCGTCACTCTCTCGAACCTGGAATCAATCTCCTTGACCGCTCCCAAATGCCCTATGACGATAATGGTCATGGCACTCACATTGCTGGTACAATCGCTGCAGCCAACCAATTACATGGCGTCATCGGCGTTGCACCTCGCGCGCGTATTTATCCAATTAAAGCATTCGATCACCAAGGATCTGCTTTTGTATCCGACATTATTCTAGGAATAGAGTGGTGTGTATACAACAAGATGGATGTCGTGAACATGAGCTTTGGTATGCACACTAAGAATCAATCTCTGCTCCGTGCAGTCAACAACGCACACCGATCAGGAGTGCTCATTGTCGCTTCCTCCGGAAATGACGGGAAAATCGGCCATATCGACTATCCTGCTCGTTATAGTAAAACCATTGCAGTCGGTGCAACGAATCGAGTAGGAAAAGTGGCTAGCTTCACAAACCGGAGCCGATTGATTGATGTATTCGCGCCAGGGGAGCGCATTGTTTCTACGTGGCCCCGCGGCAAGCATCGTGAGATGAGCGGCACCTCGATGGCAACCTCCCACGTCACAGGTGCCATTGCGCTACTACTTGCAATTAGACCAAAGCTGACTCCTGCACAAATTAAAGCGTGTATTCAAAAATCAGCCGTACCTCTAAGAAATAGCAAAGCTCTCCAGTCTGTCGGAGAGCTCAATGTGGCACGTATGTTGAAAGTTGTTGAACGAAAATAGCTTACATTTTGTCAGGAGCTGACACTCCGACGAGCGCAAGGCTGTTGGCAATAACGACTTTAATTGCAGCTAGCAATTGCAATCGCGCTTGGCTTTGCTCTGCATCCTCTGTAATGACACGTTCCGCACGATAGTAGCTATGGAACAACGATGCTAACTCATACACATAGCGAATCATAATATGTGGCGCATAGAGTCTAGCGGATTCTGCAATCGTCTCTGGGAACTCCGCAATCTTACGCAGAAGATCGTACTCTTGCTCCGCGTCGAGTCGGGTTAGATTTGCTTCCTGCCAAGGCAGTACAGCAACACCCTGCTCTTCAGCTTGTCTGAAAATACTGCAAATCCGAGCATGTGCATACTGGACGTAGAATACTGGATTTTCATTGGATGTTGAAACAGCTAAATCCATATCGAAATCGAGATGTGAATCCATACCCCGCATCGTGAAGAAGTAACGAATCGCATCGACGCCTACTTCATCCATCAAATCTTCCATCGTAACCGCTTTGCCGGTACGCTTAGACATCTTGACCTTCTCACCATTTTGGAACAAGCTGACCATCTGTGCGATTAACACCGTCAGCTTAGCTGGATCATTGCCTAGTGCAGCCATCGCTGCTTTCATACGAGGAATATACCCGTGGTGGTCTGCTCCCCAAATATTAATCAATTGGTCGTAACCGCGCTCAAACTTATCCATATGATACGCAGCATCCGGTGTTAAATACGTGTAGCTGCCATCATTTTTCACAAGCACCCGATCTTTGTCATCGCCATAATCCGTCGAACGCAGCCATACTGCACCCTCGTGATCATACACTTGGCCCTTCGCTCTTAGTGCATCTAGCACCGCAGTAACTTTATCATTCTCATAGAGCGAAGACTCACTATACCATTCATCGAAAGTGACGCCAAACCGTCCGAGGTCACGTTTGATTTTGTTCAGTTCCTTCTCCAGACCATAAGTCCGGAAATAGTCGAAACGTGAGTCGTCTGCAAGAGATAGTAGCTTATCACCTTGCTCATCAACTAATTCTTTAGCAAAACCGACGATATCTTCGCCATAATAGCCATCCTCTGGCATCTGCACATCTTGACCGAGCGCTTGACGGTAACGTGCTTCAATCGACTTCGCAAGATTGTTTACCTGATTACCTGCGTCATTGATGTAGTATTCACGCGTAACGTCATAGCCCGCTGTCGATAGCACATTACATAGCGCATCACCGACAGCTGCGCCACGAGCATGTCCAAGATGGAGACTTCCTGTTGGATTCGCACTAACGAACTCCACTTGCACGCGCTTGCCTAGACCTGCGTTAATTTGTCCGTATTTATCCCCTTGGCTCAGCACCTCGCCAATCGCTGGGTACAGATAGCTCTTATCGAGACGGAAGTTAATAAAGCCCGGTCCTGCGATTTCCGCAGATTGAATCGATGCGCGACCAGTGCCTAACTTCTCTATAATACCTTCTGCAATTTGGCGTGGGTTTTTCTTAGCCAGCTTCGTCAATTGCATCGCCAAGTTCGTTGCAAGATCGCCATGCGACTTATCTTTCGGCACCTCTAGTACGATCGACGGTAATTCCTCACGACTGTTCACGAATCCCGCTTCAATTGCGGCATCCGCGAGCGCTTCTGTTACGCCTGCTTGTAGTTGCTCTAATACGTTCATTGTGCTTGTTCCTCCTGAATATCCAATCGGATCTGAAAGCTCCCGACAGATTGCTCTTGCATGAGCAAGTCATATTTCCAATCAATTACTCCACCGAATGCAGAAAGCTCGATGTGCAATTGATGAGTTAATGTTTCAATGGTCTGCGATCCATTAGGTAATGTAAGCTGACCGGACAATGTTGCCCCTTGTCGAAAGTTCACCTCAAGACCAACTGCCCCTTGTCTTCTTAGCTTTAAAGCATCGTCATAGATGAATAGCGTATTTCGTGTTTCGACACTATCTTCTACCGCAGGCTCAACGTAGATGAGCGTCCATCCCGTTTGGAGCTTGTATAGCTGCCCTCGCAACTTAGAGCGTTGCTTCTCACCTTGCTGCCAGCTCGTAAACCCGACAGTCACATTGCGCTTGTCTGGCATATCTTCGCTCCTGATTCCCATTTACTCTTGTTAATACTATATACAGATCGAGCCGTTAATTCAATTGTTAGTTGCTATCTTGAGCCGACTGCAGCCCAGCCCCCTTTCGGACATGAGAGACCTTATTTGCATCATTCGAGCACTTTTTTACCACTTAACGGACGTGAGAGACCTTATTTGACTGCATCAGGGCGATTCCACGCCTGAAATGCAATAATAAGGTCTCTCATGTCCGTTCCATATCCTGAACCCCAAATAATGTTGTTAGACTTAAAAGTGGACACACCTTAACGAACTCCCTTTATAATAGATACATCAAATAGGTGAGGTGTGTTGTCATGGGAGACGTTCGAGAAAGGTATACCAAAGAATTTAAGCGCAAAACAATCGAACACATGGAGGCAACCGGCAAGAAACCAATCGATATCCAGAGAGAATTAGGGATTTCTAAAAGTACGCTAAGTCCATGGATTAAGCAATATGGTAGCAATGTGACCAAGGAACAAACGCAGGTCTTTGTCGATTACGAGCGCCTCAAAAGGCTGGAGCAAGAGTATAAAGATCTTCAGGAAGAGAACGAAATCCTAAAAAAAGCGATGCACTTCTTCACGAAAGACCGGGACTAATATTTCCGTTTATCTACAAGCACCGCTTGCAGTTCCGTGTTGAGAAGATGTGCGATGTACTGAAAGTTTCGTCAAGCGGCTATTACAAATGGTTAAAGTATAGGGACAAGCCAAGCGCACGCGAGCTTAAACGGAGACGGTTAATGAAGCGCATTCGGTACTTCTTTTATCACTTCAAGCGCCGTGCAGGTAGCCCAACAATCACCGAAGCGTTGCGCCAGGAAGGCCGCCGTGTCTCCTCAAGAACTGTTTCTCGCCTCATGAACGAGATGGGGCTAAAGTCAATCACTGTGCGCAAATACAAGGCAACAACCAACTCCAACCACTCCTTGCCGGTATTCGACAATGTGCTGGATCGACAGTTCAAAGTTTTGGCCCCGAACAAAGTATGGGTAACGGATATTACCTATATCGGGACGGGCGAAGGTTGGCTTTACTTGGCTAGTGTTATGGACCTGTTCTCACGTAAAATTGTTGGCTGGTCAGTAGGATCGCGAATGACCAGGGAGTTGGTAATAGATGCTCTTGATCAAGCATTTGAAAGACGAAACCCTGCACCCGGCTTAATTCATCATTCCGACCGTGGTTCCCAGTACGCCAGTGAGGAATACCGAGCGCGGCTTGTCGATTATGGGATGATTGGCAGCATGAGCCGCAAAGGCAATTGCTACGACAATGCTTGTATCGAGTCCTTCCACAGCACCTTAAAAAAGGAGTTGGTGTACCAAACAAAGTTCAGAACCCGTAAACAGGCCGAGAAAGAACTCTATGTTTACATTGAGTTCGATTACAATCGATTGCGGTTTCATTCAACTTTGGGATACAAAACCGCCCATCAATTTGAGTTGAATTATTTCAAGATGGTGGCGTCCTAAAATCCGAGGCCGTTCGTTATTTTTGTGTCCACTTTATTGACAGAGGTACATAAAGCAGCAAATAAGGTCTCTGGCGTCCGCTAGATAATGTCCGCTCGGTGGCGGCCTCCCGTTCACACATACACCTTTCTCACTCGGCCTCCGATACAGCTTAGAATCTCATTCGTAATCGTGTCGCATTGCGCGGCGAGCTGCCCCGCTGTAATTGAAGCGTCTCCATCCTCACCAATTAGTGTGGCAACATCTCCTTGCCGGACATCCGCGATCCCCGTAACATCCACAATGAGTTGGTCCATGCAAACTTTGCCGACAATATGTGCCCTCTGTCCATGCAGCAGCACACACCCCCCTCGCTCAGCTTCTGACAGCACTCTCGGCACACCATCTGCATATCCGATGGCAAGCGTCGCAATTTGGCGGTCTTGATTCGAAACATAGTGAAATCCGTAGCCAACTGGTGTATTTGCACGAATCGTATGCACACGACTCACTCTTGCTTTTAGTGATAACACCGGGCGCAAGTTTACATCTACATTTACCTGATCACCGGCCTCACACAACATCCCATATAACGCTATTCCTGCACGCACTCGATCGAATCTCAACTCTGGATAATTGAGAATTCCATAGCTGCTTTGGATATGGAGAACGCCTGGCTTAATGCCTTGTGCCAGTAAGTGCTTAACAACTTTATCAAACCGCTCAAGCTGTAGCTCAACAAATGCAACGTCTTCAGTTCCATGTCTATCTGCTGTTGCAAGATGGCTAAACGTTCCCGTCACCTGCACATTCCTATAGCGATACATAGATTCGATACGCTCTAAACATTCATAAGGCTCCCCTAACCGATTCATTCCTGTGTCAATTTTCACATGAGCCATTAGCGGCGCACCATATCCACTCATCAGTTCTCCGTATTGAGCATCCACCATCGTCTGCGTAAGCTTGTAATGCGCCAACTCCCCAAACCGTCCCGGCGATGTATAACCCAGTACAACAATTTCGCCCTCAATTCCGCTTTCACGAAGCTGGATTCCTTCAGAAATTTCAGCGACTGCAAAGTGACGAACCCCCGCATGACTTAACCGCTCAGCAATTTCTACAGCACCATGCCCATATGCATCAGCCTTGATGACCGCAATGACTGAACAATTCGAAGGAACAATGCGTTTAATTTCCATTAAATTATGCTCCAGATGATTCAAATTGATCTCTGCCCAAGCACGATCTTGATTAATCGTTTTACCCTTCGACCGACTAGTTAGACGAACAACTGCCTCCGACCCAATAAGCGTAAGCAGTACAACAGCGAGATAATGAACCAAGCTATTCTCAACGATAATAGCCGTCAGTCCCGCAACCTTGCCCACTCCGCGAACGAGGACAATCGCTAAAGGATGTAAAATGTAAATCCATGTACTTAACGACCTAAGATGCTCCGTTCTCCCCTTCCCCTTAAACCCCAGCAACAAGCAAAATAGCCCGTAAACCGCCGGAACGAGAAAAATATACATGCTATCGTGTCGTGGAAGATGTAGCTGTCTAAGTACAATTCCTTCAATTATCATGAATCCTAGCAAAGCGCCGAACGTGACACCACTAATCGCGGTCGTCATTTTATAGCGATCTGCTTTCGTCAGCGACATGCCCAGTACAATAAAAAGCGGAGCGAAAAACAACCCATTACGCGTGTACTCAAAAGTAGAAAACAACACCCCGTATCCTTCGCGAAGGACTGACACTTGCTCCATCAAACCATAATAGCTGTCCCCCAACAAGCCAACGAGGTACAGGAAAACTGTAATCCCGAGCACCCACTTTATCGAACACCATCTCTTAAGCCAATATGTAATCAAAACCCCAAGCATAAGAGCAGGGAGATACCACAGATGATAAAAGGTACCGTCGAATACGAGATCCTGGACCAACTCAGCAACAGTTAACTTTTCAGTAAAATACCCAGCATAGACATTCAACGGAACATAAATCAGGATAGAGACGAGGTACAACCATCCTGTTCTACGCACAAAGCGAAATACAACCGACCAATCACGAGTATGATCACCGGACAGATTTCGGAAGAGAAAGTATCCAGAGACGATAAAAAAGAACGGTACCGCGAGTCTAGCGACAATGCCAGTAAGCAAAAAGTCAGCCGTTGCACTATATGATGTAAGCGGACCTGTATGTATGGCGATTACAAGCAACGCAGCAACCATTCGAAAATAATCGACTCCAGCATAGTTGCGCGTGTAATTCCGCGCGCCTCCGCGATAAGGATTCATTTTGCTTCATCCCCTGCTACTGCCAATGTAATCAGCCGATCAATTATTTCTGAATAGTTCATCCCTATTGCGCCTAGCATATTCGGATAGCGAGAAGCGGAAGTGAAGCCTGGAATCGTATTCACTTCATTAAATACGAGCTCCCCACTCGGCGTTAGGAACATATCCACTCGCGCAAATCCTCGACATCCAAGGGTGCGATAAATGCGAACCGCTGTCTCTTTCACGGCGAGCGCTGTTTGTGGATCAATTCGCGCTGGCAAGTGTATCTTCGACGACTGCAACGTATATTTCTCGGTGTAATCGAAAAATCCACCCGTAATCTCAATCTCATCCACAGCCCCTAATAGAAGCTCTGAATTTCCAAGCACTGCACAGCCCACTTCGAATCCGTCCACATTTTGCTCAATTACAACTTTATTGTCATGCTCGAAAGCAAGTGTTACACCTTCACGTAGTTGTTGCTTGTTGAAAGCCTTCGTAATGCCGAAAGAAGATCCCGACTTCGCAGGCTTAATAAACAGCGGGTACCCCAGCTCATCTGCCGCACGCAAAGAGAGAGCGATGTCGTCCCCTTGCAAAATAGTGAGGGAGCGCGGTGTAGAGATGCCCGCAGCGCTGACGAGAGAGTGTGCGATGTCTTTGTCCATGCAAATGGCAGACGAGAGCATATTGCAGCCTACATAAGGAATTCCCGCGAGCTCTAGCAGTCCTTGAACCGTGCCGTCCTCTCCAAATTTGCCATGCAGAATTGGAAATACAACATCAACTGGAATGAGTCGATATTCCTGTTCACCCAATTCAACAAAGCCCTTTACTTCGCGGCTAGGTGAAACAAATGTCGGTCTGCATGAGGCATGCTCATGCCACTTATCGCTCCGAATATCTGCAACGCCACCTTCGTATTTAAGCCAAAGCCCTTCTCTCGTGATTCCGACAAGCACAAGTTGATACGCTGAAATATCAATATGCTCAATGACTGCCGCAGCTGATTGCAATGACACCTCATACTCGCTAGAGCAACCGCCAAACAATATTGTAACAACCTTCTTATTCATCCATTAAACCTCCTAAAATTACTGTTGGTTTAATGTTAGTTCGTCCAGCTTACCTTTCCGTAAAGATAGTTTTAAACGTTCTTAAAGATTGTGTGTTGGAAACCTTAAGAAAAGCTTCGGTGTCGTAAGGAATGCAAAAAAACATCACTTCTTGGGGTGAAGTGATGTTTCGATATTAATAACGACTTAGATTTGCTCAGAAGACAATATTGTAGTCAACGGGATGAATAACCACTTGCCATCTTTCTTAACTAGATCATTAGTGATGACTACGTGGGTTTTCACAGTCACCCCTTGTACTTTGACTTCTGAGGCTAGGGAGATCAGTGCTGTAGCATGATCTGTATCATAATCAACGACTACCCACTTCTCTACTATTGAAGTAGAATCCGTTGCTTCAAACAGCTCCTTTAATTGTTGCGCTACCTCATCTTTCAATTGATCATCAGTGAAGATCATCGTAGCCAAATAGGCAGTGAGGTCTTCATCCTTCGTTGCTTTTATTTGAGCGTTAAGCACCTTCTCGATCCCTTGTGTCACATCATTAGGCACTGTAATCGCTTGTTCAAACAATGCTGGGACGTTATTATAAGTAATGCTCAAAGGCTCTACAAGATAGATCTTCCACTCCCCATTAGCGTCAGGATGCAGTGTATATTTGACCTCGGTAACATTGTCAGCGTAGTAACCTCCACTTACCTTTGCAGTATTCTCTTGCGTAACGAGTACGACTTCAGAGGAAGAGTAAGAAACGATCTTTTTATACACAATCTCTGTCTTTGTCTTTACCTTTTGCATTTGCTTGCGGATTTCTGGCTCAAGTAGCTCTTTCAAAGGGGAATCCAGAGAAAATAGAGCTAGAAATCCCTCAACATCGGAAGCCGCTTCCGTCAATGACAGCTGATTAAGAATACGATATACGGCTGCTTGTTGCTCAGGTGTTGGCGCTTTATCAGCGATAACCACTGTACGAGTCACTGGATTCCATTTGACGTCTAGTCCCGATAATTCAGCAATTAAGCGAACTCCAACCAGTGTTTTTCCTTTAACGACTGCTAATTGGCCATTCAAGGCAATCTCCTTACCATCTAATAATGCCACATCACTACCAACTATCCATTCAATCAGGTGATCTGAAGATTGCGCGGTGACCTTCTTTGCTCCTGGAACGTAGTTCGTCTTGTAGCCCAATTGCTCAAATAACTTTTTATACTCAACGAAAGTTCTGCCAGCAATAATAATCGGAGAGGAGTCGAACGCAATCTCCTTATCATTAACGACGATATGTATGACTTGCGATTTCTCCGTTGCTGCGAAGGAAGTCCCCGCCGTCGTAAATACTAAGATCAGTGCAAATAAAATGGATAATAATCGTTTCATCTACATACTCTCCTCTTTTTCAAATCAATTCATAAGATCTAACTTCTCTAGCAGCCATCTTCCAATGCTCTTCCGATTTTTCGCCTCCTCAACTTTCTCAGAACTGTGGTCTACCAAGGGATAGAAGAAATTAATCAATGACACAATCCGCCTCCCCTAAATACCTGTACAAATTCTATCAGAATGCATTTACATTAAATGCAATAACCTGTCGAATGAAATAAAGATTACATAAAATAGTCCCCTTCAAAATCGAAGGGGACTACTTAATATAGCTATATGCAATTACTGTTTAAGCAGATTGTAAATCACTTGCGCACTTTCCGCGCGAGTCATCAAGCCTTTCGGTGCGAATGCGCCGGTCGAGCCTCCTTGGACAAGTCCAAGCTCAGCAGCAACATTCACGAAGCGTACAGCCCATACGCTTACTTTGCTTAAATCTGAGAAGTTCGCAGTTTGCTCCGTATCAGGGATGCTTTGACCTCTCTTCACTTCCAACGTACGAATGATCATCGCAGCCATTTCTTCACGACTCACATAGGCATTCGGAGCGAATTGAGTAGCGCTTCGTCCTTGGACAATGCCCAGTTTAGTCGCAGTTGCAACATATGAAGCGTACCACTTAGAAGCATTCACATCTGTGAAGCTTGTGCTTCCTTCTGGTTTAACGTTCAACGCTCGTACGAGCATTGCTGCAAACTCTGCACGTGTAACGTTGTTCTGCGGTGCATATTGCGTATCCGAAATGCCATTCAGGATGTGCTTCGCTGCGAGCGTTTGAATCGCTGCAGAAGCCCAATGTCCTTGTTTCACATCTGCAAACATTTTGGAATACTCCAGTGCCGCGTATTGGCTGAAGTGTGTAACTTCCGCTGATAGAACGTTGCCAGATACCGTTCCACCCATGTAAGTTAATGTGCCGTCTTCACCCAAGAAGTAAATACCTACCAGCTCTTTGTTGGCGTCATCGTTCAGAACGAACGAGATCACAATCGGTTGCTCGAAGGTGCTGATCGTCGTTGACTTACCCGTTGCATCAATAATCGTTAATTGGAATTCATAAACATTCGATGCCGCCTTAAGCGTTGCACCCTTGGCGTCCATACCTCCAATACGCTCAGCAGCTTCTGTTGTAGAAACCAATTTGGTTTCAAGCTGAATCATCGCACCAGTAGCACTAGATGCTGGAACCATCGCTTGAAGTGCCTTTAAGAGCGCATTCGGCAATGTCACTGAGAACTGTTGCCCTTGGATCACAAGATTTTGATTTCCGAGCGTTGTTGCCGCTTGAAGTGGCAGGCGTAATCCTTGCTTTCCAGGATCCAGCTGTACAGTTACTTTGCCATCTTTGCCATTCTTCAAGCTGTTCTCGCCGATCACTTGAAGATCCGCTTGTGTAATTGGCGGAACATACCCTCCAGCTCCGTTGGAAATTCCACTCAGGATCACCGTACCGCCCTGATCCATTCCAGGAAGATTAACTGTTACTTTGCCATCAGACGATACTGTGTAAGTCGTACCGCTATACTCATCCGTAACCTTTGAACTTGCAACGAACGGTACTGCAATCGTTACCGATTTGCTCGCACTAGACGCGCTAATGATCGTAACCACATCTTTATCGCCATAATGCTTGTTGAAGGCAAGGAAGCCTTCTGCATCAGAACCGCCGACTTTCGTACGATCGCCCTTGGAATACACTTTAGAATACTTCGCACGGATGTTTAGTAGCTTCATGTAGTGATCATGAAGCGCCTTCTCCGTCGTCAGCTCATCCCATGGCATATCTTTACGATTTTCGCTAAACTGCCCCTTGCTCATATCGCCTGCGTTGGAGCCAGAATTGCCAAGCTCTTCGCCGTAGTAGACTACCGGTTGACCTTTGGATGTGATCAATAGCGAAGCAGCAACTTTCAGCTTGCCTTTGTCTCCGCCAACGTAGTCGGACAAGAATCCATTCTCATCATGACTACTCAAGAACTGTGCCATCGTCGCCATATTGCTAAGCTTCGATTCACGATCAGCAAGATATGCATTTACCGCATCTACACTACCGTTAGCGAAATTCCTTGCTTGATCTTTAAAACCGAAATCAAGCAAGCTGTCCATCTGACCGCTGTTCAATTGACCGCCATTGCTATCAATTGTTGCTCCAAAGTATTCACCAACCATCTTGAATCCAGGATCGATAGTTGTGAGCGCATTTTTGAAAGCTTTCCATGTTGTATCTTCTACGTGCTTAACTGTATCTACGCGGAAGTAATCGATCGTATCCCCGCGACTCGTCTTTGCACGCTGCAGCCATGCGGTCTGCCAATCAATAATTTGAGCCCGAACATCAGCGTCTTCCGTAATAAAATCCGGGAGATCCGCCAATTCGCCACGCACTGGATCTGTGTCCGCAGATACGCCATCCGTTCTCAGCATCCCTGCAAAACGATCCTTATCCGCTTGCGTTATTCCTGGTCGATTATCGTCAGGCTTTAAACCATAGCCGGTATGATTCAACACGACATCAACCATAATTTTTATTCCTTTATCATGCGCTTTGTCGATCAGCTCTTGGAACGTTGCTAAATCGCCAAGATGCTCATCGAGCTGTGTGAAATCTTTCGCCCAATAACCGTGATAACCATACTGCTTTCCACTAAAGCTAGCTCCAACATTAAAATCAATGTTGTCCACAATTGGTGAGATCCACAGCGTATTAATACCTAGTTCCTGCAAGTAATCCAAGTTGTCGATGATGCCTTGGAAGTCACCACCGTGATAAGCTTCAAGGTGTGTCTTATCCACATTTGCATTGTTCGTCGGATCTCCGTCTGCAAAGCGATCTGTAAGCATGAAATAGATCCGTGCTTCATCCCAATCAAAATCCACATTGCTACCTGAATATGTTCTGGATTTCACTGTTACTGTTGCTGTGGACATATACTTATTCCCGTATACATCAACGAGAGTGATTGGGATGCTCTTGGTTCCCGCTGTTACGTTGTCTTTCACGGAGATGGATTGCGCCATCAAGCTGACATCGAATTTTACTTTTGCCGGTCCTCCCAGCTCTGAAAGATTCATGTACCCTTCACGATAAGCAACCGGCTCGGACGGTGTCACCGTTAAGGAAAGCACCGCACTCTCATTCGATGTTATCGCTCCTGGATTTACCGCTGACTGAATCGAAATCGAAGGATGGTGATACACCACGATTGATTTCCCTGCAGTTAGGTTGTTCGGGTCAGGAATTGTGATCGTCGATCCGGCTCTCGTGACCCGGAATGAATATTCATGACTTCCAACGCTTACATTTCTCCATGTGTAGCTGAACCATTGCTTGCTTGCATCGTAAGCCATTTCGTAGGTGTTACCATTGACTAGAAGTTCTACTTTCGAGATCGTATTCATCTGTCCTTGAGCGAACAAGTCGTCATCCCTATAGAGGAACGTGATATTGCCATCATCAAGTACGGGGCCAGCTATTGTCGGTAAAATATCAAGTTCGCCGACCATGCTGTTCACGTTTACCTTCGTAAAGTTGACGCCTGGCGTAAGTGGGATGACTCGATCATAATCAATATCCTGCTTCGCCGTGTCCCAATCCGTACCTTTGCGCAATACGAATCCTACACTTGTCGCATTTGCCGCCACTTCAATATTGACAGTCGCGATTCCATTTTGAACCTTTTCAAAGTTGATTTGGTCATTCTTTACGCCCGTGTTCCATACCCACAGATTCCAATCCGTGTAATTGCCATCTGGACGAATATAGTTAATTTGGACATAGTGTTTGACTGGCGCTTTCGTTACCGTTACGGTTATCGTAGTCGATTTCCCTTGATACGTTGCCGTAATCTTTACAGTCCCCAAACGATGTGCAGTCACTATACCGTTAGCGGATACTGATGCAACTGAAGAATTATCAGAAGAATACGTCGCTTGGTTCGTCACTTTTTTTCTTGCGCCGTCGTCAAAGACTTGATACACATTCGTCTGATGCGTGCTTCCAATCGTAAGTGAATAGCTTGCGCTATCTGGAGACAGCCCAGTTAACTGCGCTGCTGATGCATCTTTTTTAATAATGACTGCGGACAATGGATTAAGCGTGATTGAATTCGCCGTAAGCGTGAAGCCTGATCTGGTCGACACTTCAACAATTCCAGCTTCATCATTGTCTACTAGCACAGTACCCGAAGTTAAATCTTCGGACAGAGTTAGTGTTCTCGCTTGACTATCGGCATTGACGAATACATAGTAAATTCCGGTTCCATCAGTCGCTTTATTTTTATAGCCAATTACAAGGTCACTATTATTGATGCTTGCAGACGGAATCAGCGTGACGTTCGAGTTAACAAGATCACGGTCTCCCAATCTGAATGCATCTGTTGATTTTCTAAGCTCGATCAAGCCTGTTGTGTAATCTTTCGTAACTTTGTTGACCGGGTACAACGAACTGTTAGTCGCCTTCGCCCAGTCGAACTTATTAATCGCATCGGATGAATCATAGGAATCATGGATGAAATATCCGAACGACACATTGCTCGCATCTTTCAACTCGGTATATTTCTGCTCCGGTACACCTGCACCTAGCCATTGCTTCGTACGTCCATATTCTTGACCCGCATGAAGGAATGCTGTCCCTTGGGAGGTCAGCACCATCAAATTCCCAAGTCGAACCCGCTGATGAATCTCAAGATCATTCGCTGCAACTGCCGGGTTCTTCTTAATAGACTGTGCAATGACATCATATAGCGGCAGATTATCATGTGCCTCAATATATGGAACGATATCTCCTGGATCGTCTTCAGCTACATTGGAAGGCTGTGCCTTAATGTTGCGCAAGATCGTCTGAATATTGCGGGCGCCACCCGTAATAAATCTTGGCTCGCCCTCTGAACCAAAACCGGATTTCAGTTCATTACGAATTTCGTCGGAGAACACTCCAACGGAATCTGTCTTATCCATCCAATCCTGATCCGCGCCATGACCTGCTAATGCCGGCTCAGCAACATTACCACCGAACGTTCTCCAGCCTTCACCGATAAACAGCGCATTTGGATTAAGCGCCTCCGCTGTATCGTACGCTTTTTGAACCGCTTCATAGGTCGCATCACCCATCATATCCCAGCGCATACCGTCGATCTTGTATTCATCAAACCAATACTTCACCGAATCGACCATAAGCTTTTCTGCCATCTTGTGATTCGTTGCTAAGTTATTTCCAAAGCCGCCAATGAAATTGCCATTCGAATCCTGCCATGCATAGTAATTAGGCACGATATCGTTAAGGAATTCTTTCTTCGCCATATGTGTATAGACAACGTCGAGGATGACGCCCATACCACGCTTATGAATCTCGTCAATTAAACCTTTCAACTCTTCGACTCTCAGGGTTGGATCGGTTGCATCTTCAGAATAAGCGCCATCTGGCGAAAAATAGTTATGAGGATCATAGCCCCAATTGTATTCGTTATCCTGCGCTGAATAGTTAAGTTCTCTGACGCCCATCTTCGTCTCATCACCATAATACCAAGCCATAACAGGCAGTAACTGAACATGCGTTATGCCGAGTGACTGAATATAATCCAGCTTGTCGATAAACGCACTATACGTACCCCATCTCGAATTCAAGTCGCTGTTGATGGAAGGGTCCGACGTGAAATCACGTATGTGTGCTTCCCAGATGACGGCATCTTCTCTCTTCTCATAGCCATCAATTTGTGCGTAATCAAATCCCGTAGGACTCGTATTTCTTAAATCGACAATCGCCGCTTTACCGACTGCGTCACCATCCACACCGACTTCACCTTTTGTATTCACGGTGAACGCCGCCATTGATTTCGCATACGGGTCAAGCACACGCTTCATCACACCATTGTTCGTCACTTCATATTGATAGAAGTAACCCGCGCTGTCTACAGCCTTATCATCGATGAACAACTCCAGATCAGTAGTCCATACCCCTTGATCTTCCTTTAAGAGCGGATATGTGCCAACAAGTTTAGTCGAATCATCCTTATCATATACACTCACACTAACAGAGGTCGCTGTTGGCGCCCACAGTCTGAGTGTTGCAGTTCCATCTGCGTTGTGTGTCGCACCTAGATCGTCTCCGTCGTAGGCATACAATCCATCCAACATTCTCCACCCTGTAGCAGCAGATACTGTCTTACCATCGTAGGTCACAGTAAGCGGAGTTAGCTCAAGATCAAGTGCAGCAGTAACTTCTATCGTTGTCTCGTCTTTAATCACCACTTGGTTGACTGTTACTGGAGCACCCTTACTGTCTTTAATAGATAGTCCTGACTTCACGTCAGACGCAACTAGTCCTGCTGTCATCGTGAAGCTAAGACTGATTTTACTCAGCGTCAAGATCTCCGCTGACACCAAGCTCACAGGTTGCTCACCATATGGTGAGATATAGACTTTATCGTCTCCTTGCTTAATCCAAATGTGCTTGTAGCGATCAATCAGTTTAAAAGACTTATTACCCCCATCTTTATCTGCATCGCCTAGTGTGCGGTTAACGACGAGAAAGCCTATCTCCTTCGCTCCTGATATAACAGGAATATCAACGTAAGCACCATAACTATCGATGCGATCAACGCCGAACGCCGACGCACCAGACGGCCAATTGCTTGATGGAGAAGTAACGTCTCCCCATAACCAAATTCCATATGCGCTTTGATTGTGATCACTTCTTGCATAATGAATACGAACTGTATTTGCCGGCAAAGTCACCGGTTCATAGAGATAGACTTCATCAGAGCCTTGCTTAATCCAAACTTCTTTAAGCTCCGGCGAACTGATCGCAATCAGCTTATCTCCGCCTTCCTTCGCGCCTGTATCACGATTAACGACGAGGAAGCCAATCTTCTTTGCATTCGCAGCAAGTTGAATATCTATGAACGAACCATAGCTATCTGTTTGGTTAGTAGGAAACGGAGTTGCGCCCGCGGACCATCCTGTTGATGGTGTCGCTACATCATTCCATAACCATAAGCCATTATTCGTAGTATCTCCATTGTAGTGTATACGAATATGACCTGAGGGCACTGGGCTTCCTGGATCAGCAGGAATTGTGAAGTTCGCTGCAACATCGTGTGTATTCGCATTGTAAGTAAACGTTACCGGTAGGGCTTGTGGCAGTGATATAACTTTGTTCGATGCTGGATACGCAACATCCCACGTCGTCCCTAGTACAATTTTATACTCATAACTTCCTATAGGCACATTTACCGTTACTGAATACACATTATCGAAATCAGTATCGGTGAGGATATTCGACGCAACCTCCGGCTTCCAATTTTCTGAATCTCCAATAACTGTCTGAAGGCTACCAGCTACCCGTGGAAGGCTGCCTGTAGCAATCGGTGTGTAATATGTCGAATCCGCAACCTTATGCGTATTGTGATTGTAATAGAACGTAACTTCTGTCTCTTCACTAAGCGTCAAGACGATGTTCCCGCCATTGCCGACTGCATTTGGTTTCGTATAGTTACCTACTCCATAACTAACATCCCAAGTTCCATTCAGCGCAACCTTATACTCATATTCTCCCTTTGGCAAAGTACCTGTTAACGTATAAGTACCATTACCAATCGCGGTCATTTCCGTTGCATTAGCTGCAGGATCCCAATCCTCGCTATGCCCCAACGCAGCTTGAAGATTTCCAACAAGTACAACTTTAGTTGGCGTATCCGCGCTTGCATGATTCGCAAAGGCTCCAAAGCTAGATACGACAAGTATGAACGCCATGAATGCTGCAAACCATTTCTTACTCTTTGAAAAAACGATCATTGCTGCAACCTCCCCATTTTTGTACTGCTTCTTTTCATGGTTAAACTTTTCTTGGTGTAAACATGCTTTTCTCTCCTGCATTTGTGCAAACGCTTGCGCAATAAGCTATAAAAAATACAAACAATTCCATTTTGCACCATAAACGATAAGTTATCTTGATATGGAACAGAATGAAAGCGTTTACTATTTATAAATTTCATTCTACTACCGATAGTTGGAAGTCGTCAATTGGTTATAAATAAAAAATTATACCGGTTTCCTCGCAAATTCGATAATAAAATCGACTAGTTTCCATTATGCGCAACGTTTGCACAAAGTTGCACAGTCATTTCAACGATAAATCCTCCCATGTACCTAGATGTTCGACAACGATAGGGGACCCTTAACTGTTCATCGCTACGCGCAACCAATTTTGTATTCTTATATGCGGTTAGCCTATGCGTAGCGGACATGAGAAACCTTATTTGCTTCTTTTTGCACACTTTTGAGTTATAGCGGACATGAGAGTCCTTATTTGCTTCAAATGATCAAATTTTAGCGCTCTAACCCCTAAATAAGAGCTGTGGTGTCCGCTCCGTACACATTCCCCCTCAATATCAACAAATAACGTCTCTCATGTCCGATCACTTCGAATTTTCGAATTCAGCACTATAAAACACACTTAATACTCTATTAGGCGCTGAAGAGTTAAGAACTTTGATGACAACGGACGGGCTGAAAACTTGGAGGATCTTTGCGGAGATTGATCAAGAAGATACAGAACTATATCCCTATAACTATGTTAAAAAAGCCCCCAATACCGTCGTAACGGCACCAGAGGCTCGATAGAAACTCGATTATACTCTTCAACACACAAACATTTTACTTCACAAATCCCAGCAGCATTTCACGGATCATCTTCGAAGCGACGATCGGCGTCATTTCTGTTGGATCGTAAATCGGAGCAACCTCGACAAGATCGAAGCCCACAACATTCACATCGGATCGAGCAATAGCATGAATCGCATCAAGTAATTCCTTGGAAGTAATACCACCCGCTTCGGTCGTTCCTGTTCCAGGTGCTGCCGATGGGTCAAGCACATCAATGTCGATCGTTACATAAACCGGACGACCTGCTAGCGATGGAAGCTCTCCCTTGAGCGGAGCTGCTACCTCGAACGGATGGAAGTGAATACCCGATTCAAGCGCGTACGTCCAATCCTCTTTGGATCCGGAACGAATTCCGAATTGATAGAGATTATGTGGCCCAATCAGCTCTGCTGCTTTGCGTAGCGGAGTCGAGTGAGACAATGGCTCACCCTCATACTCTTCGCGTAAATCCGTATGGGCATCGAAGTGAATGATCGCAAGATCTGGATACTTCTTATACATTTGTTGAATAACCGGCCAGCTAACAAGATGCTCTCCGCCCAGACCGACAGGAATTTTGCCATCTGCAAGCACACCGCTTACGAACTCTCCGATAATATCGAGACTCTTCGCCGCATTCCCGAACGGAAGCATCAAGTCGCCTGCATCGAAGTATGCCAAATCCACGATACTTCTATCGAGATATGGACTATACTCCTCTAACCCGACTGAAGCTTCACGAATTCTACCTGGACCGAATCTGGAACCTGGGCGGAAGGAGACGGTGTAGTCCATCGGCATTCCGTAGATGACTGCTTTAGAGTTCGCATAATCATCGCTGCTACAAATAAATACGTTACCGGAATAAGCTTGATTTAAACGCATGGTGGATCTCCTTTATTTCGTCAAGTCCTCTACAAACTTAGGCAACGCAAAAGCTGCTTTGTGCAGGCGAGGCGTATAGTATTTGGTATCCAACTCAGGAATGCTCTTCTCATCCACTTCGAGCGGATCATATTTCTTACTTCCCATTGTAAAAGTCCACAAGCCGCTTGGGTATGTTGGAATGTTCGCACAGTACACCCGTACGATTGGGAACACTTCCTTCACATCACGGTTCACGCTTTGAATGAGGTCAGCTTTAAACCATGGATTGTCTGTTTGCGCAATGAAGATTCCATCTTCCTTAAGCGCTTCGTAAATCCCTTGGTAGAAGCCCTTCGTGAATAGATTCACAGCTGGTCCAACAGGCTCGGTTGAATCAACCATTATGACGTCATACGTATTTTTGTGGTCATGAATGTGCATATAGCCGTCGTTCACGATAATTTCCGCGCGCGGATCCTCCATTTTACCAGCAATGGAAGGTAAGTATTTCTTCGAATATTCGATGACTTTGCCGTCGATATCAACGAGCACTGCCTTTTTTACCTTTGGATGCTTGAGCACTTCACGAATAACGCCACCGTCTCCGCCACCGACAATAAGAACTTGCTCTGGATTCGGGTGCGTGAACAATGCCGGATGAGCGACCATCTCGTGATAGACGAATTCGTCCTTCTCGGTCGTCATAACCATTCCATCAAGTAGAAGCATGTTGCCATATTCTTCAGTCTCGATCATCGCCAGCTCTTGAAAATCCGTCTGCTCGTGCACATACGTTTGTTTAATTTTCATCGTAATTCCGAAATTTTCCGTTTGTTTTTCTGTAAACCATAGTTCCATGGAAGACATTTAATCCCTGCTTTCTATCGCGAGTAAGGCTACCGCTATATTGTACCAATCAAAAGTATTATATTAAATCAAGCCCAAAAAGCAACTCTTATTCTCGGATGAGGCCGACTTTCTTGAAAATGTTAGTCGATCCGCGTCGATTGTGACGGATAGATTGGGCATCCCTTCCTCATACTATAGCTATAATACTTCATAATAGGGAGGATTGTATGATGCCCCAAAAAAACAGAGAAAAAAAGATAACATCAGGCGATAATATCACCACGACACGCTGGATAAAAGCTCGACGCGTGCTCGGATGGTTCACATTGATCACCCTACTGATTATAGTTGGCGGTGGGATGTTGCTGTTACGCTTCGCCACACTTCCTGCTGGAGCGATTATGCAATCTACGGAAATCATGGATTCAGAGGGACAAGTTTTCGCCTCTATTCAAGGGGGGATCGATCGTCAGCCTGTTAAGCTAGCGGAAATCTCACCATGGTTGGTGAAGGCGACCGTAGCGGTGGAGGATCGCCGCTTCTATGATCATGCCGGCATTGATGCACAGGGGCTTGCACGCGCCGCTTGGGTCGATCTTCGGCACATGTCCAAGCAGCAAGGGGCGAGCACGATCACACAGCAGTTAGCTCGCAACCTTTATTTAAGTCATGAACGTACTTGGACGCGTAAGTTGAAAGAATCGTGGTACGCCATTCGCTTAGAACAAGCTTATACGAAGGATGAAATTATAGAACTCTATCTGAATCAAGTCTATTATGGGCATGGCGCATATGGCGCTGAGGCGGCAGCACGTCTCTATTTCAATAAGGCTGCACGAGAGCTCACCCTCTCAGAAAGCGCAATGCTCGCGGGTATTCCTAAGGGTCCGAGCTATTATTCGCCACACCTGCATCCGAAAGCTGCAGATACACGTAAGCGCAAAGTGCTGCAAGACATGCTTGAAACGGGGCAAATCTCGGCGAAGCAAGCACAGGCTGCGATAACACAAATTGTTAATGTGCGTCCGTTGCCAGAGCATCAAGAACGACTCGCTCCTTATTTTGCTGATTATGTGCGGAAAGTTGCGATTCAAGCGATTGGAATTGACGAACAATTACTGGAGGAAGGCGGCCTGAAGATTTACACAACACTCGATCGAAAAATGCAGCAGCAAGCCGAGGAAGCCATCACACAAGGGGTAAAAGGTGGCGATGATGAGCTTCAAGCCGCACTAATCGCGATAGATCCTCGCAATGGGCAAATTAAAGCGATGGTTGGCGGACGAAATTATAAGCAAAATCAATACAACCGCGTTTTTGCGACAACGCGCCAGCCCGGTTCATCCTTCAAGCCGATTATGTATGCGACTGCATTGGAGGATCATGCTGTCACCGCTTCAACCCGCTTCCGTAGCGAGCCTACGCTATTCTACTACGATGACAATCGGCAGATATATCGCCCGAGTAACTATAATAATCGTTACTTCAATGATGAGATTGGGATGCGACAAGCGATTGCTACCTCCGATAATATCTATGCTGTGAATACGATCATGCGTGTTGGGCCACAGGATGTGATTGATATGGCACGCAAGCTTGGGATTACAGCGAAATTGGATGCAGTGCCCTCACTTGCACTGGGTACATTTCCAGTGAGTCCTTATGAGATGGCTACTGCATTTTCCGTATTTGCAGGAGAAGGACGAAAAGCTGATCCGATTGCGATTACTCGAATCGAATCTCACGATGGCGATCTTCTTTATGAAGCAAAAGCCCATTCCGAGCAAGTGTTGTCACCAGCACTCGCTTATTTGACTACGAATTTGCTCGAAAGTGTATTTGAACGCGGAGGTACCGGGCATCGTGTGGCAAGTATGCTAAAGCGGCCTGTCGCCGGTAAAACAGGGACAACTGATTCCGATGCTTGGTTCGTCGGCTATACACCTGAGTTAACGACTGCCGTTTGGATCGGCTACGATCGCGGTCGTGCGATCAAGTCAAGTGAATCGCGTCGTGCTGCGCCGATCTTCGCACAATTTACGGAGGCAGCTCTGACAAATGTACTGCCAAGCGCATTCGCGATTCCAAATGGCGTTGTGAACGTGTACATCGATCCCACAACAAATCTGCTCTACTCGCCGGAATGTGCGTCGGCGTCCGTTCAGGAGACGTTTCTCGCAGGTACAGAGCCGACAGAAACATGCGTTTCTAATGAGCGGGAGTCCGAGCAGAAGCTCGATTCGTTAAACAAAGGCAAATCGTGGTGGAGCAAAGTACGACGCTGGTGGGGGGTTTGAGAGCAGGTGAGGTGTTTGAGAGCAGGTGGTTTCGGAGTTGCGTTGTAAACACCACTTCCAGTGCATGCAGTGACAGTGACCACACTGAATTAAGTATCATGTCACTCCGTGACACAGATTAAGTCGGACAAACCGACTTAAATGCTCCAAACCTGCTCTGTATCACAGATTAGATCGGAAAAACCGACTTAAATGCTTCTAACACACTCTGCATCACCGTTTAAGTCGGCTAAATCGACTTAAATGCTCCAAACTCACTCTACATCACAGTTTAAGTCGGCTAAACCGAATTAAATGCTCCTAACACACTCCACATCACCGATTAAGTCGGCAAAACCGACTTAAATGCTCCTAACACACTCTACATCACAGTTTAAGTCGGCTAAACCGACTTAAATGCTCCAAACCCGCTCTGTATCACCGATCAAGTCGGCCAAACCGACTTAAATGCTCCAAACCCCACCCCCACCACACGCAATGACACTTTTTATCACTACAGCACGCACCAACCCCACTCTCCCACCTCGCACACCCCCCAACAAATTAAACTATCGCCACCACCCTCCAAATCCTATAAAATAACTTTGAACCACATCTCAAAGTTAGTGAGGTTTGTCCCCCATGAAAATTAAAGTGTTAATTGCCGATGATAACTCCTTCATTCGCGAAGGGATGAAGATTATATTGAGCAGCTTCGACGAATTTGAGGTTGTCGGAAGTGTCGAGGACGGAGCCGAGGCAGTAGCGTTCTGCCAGAACAACCCCGTCGACATCGCGCTCATGGACGTGCGCATGCCGAATATGAACGGAGTTGAGGCGACGCGACTCATCATCGAGCAAACTAATGTGAAACCGATCATACTTACCACGTTCGACGATGATGAGTTTATTATGGATGCGATCAAGTATGGCGCGCGCGGCTACTTACTCAAAAACAACAGCCCTGAACGGATACGTGACGCTATCAAAAGCGTGTACAACGATCACAATGTGCTTCAAGATGTCGTGCTAGAAAAGCTCAAATCAAGCCTAATGAGCGCGACTCCTGTAACTACGTCAACTCCAGTGACACTTACAACCGCTTCAACTGCGAATTCACCTGCAACCCAACCCAATTCCAGCCACCCGTCTATTGACCGTAGCCAATTTACTGATCGCGAACTAGATGTCATGGCCCAAATCGCAAGCGGACGCTCAAACAAGGAAATCTCGAAGAAGCTGTTTATCTCCGAAGGTACAATCGCCAACTATATTACTTCTATTTTGAACAAAACAGGGCTGGAGCATCGTACGCAAATTGCAATCTACTATTTAACCGGCGAAGTACACATGTCGAACAATTAGGAGAGGAGACCTCATGGACTTCTGGATTATTGGCAACAAGCTCTCACTTCTAGCCTTCATATGCTACACCGCCTACTATCTCCCATCTACGACAAATCCCGAAAGCTTGCTAGTCGCATTGCTGATCTTGTGTCTAACTGTAGCAACTCCGATCTTCAAACACATACGATATCGCCAAGCGCTTACTCTAGCAACAATCGCACTTATTCTCATCGGCGCATTTCAAATAAATACTGTATTTATGCTACTGCTCCCGGCGAGTCTTTTCGAGCTCGTAGCACTGATTAAGCGCAATAATGTAGCTCTCCCAGCATTACTTACTGCGCTATCGCTCATTTGGGTTCCGATCGATGAAACACCTCTCTATATCCTAACTGCGTGTTTGAGTTTGTTACTACTTACGGGTGTAAGAAGCGCTACGGCCCGAGTAGACCATCTGGAAGTTGAGCTCGATAAGCTGCACCTAGACAAACAAAAGCTATCGTCCAAATTACATGAACAAGATGAATATACACAGCAATCCGCTTATACCATTAAGCTGGAGGAACGCAATCGCCTCTCTCAGCAAATTCATGACGATATCGGGCATGCGATGGCTGGCGCGCTTATTCAGATGGAAGCCTCACGAATGCTAACAACCGCTAATCCTGACAGAGCCTCAGAGCTGTTACACAATGCAATTAACATCTCTAAGGAAGGTTTGGAACGAATTCGTTTAACTCTCAAAGACATTAAACCTCGTTCCGAAGAGCTTGGCATTAACCGCCTAAGACTCATGGTGGACGAGCTCTCTACGAAGCAACCTATTCAAGCTACGCTTGGATATGAAGGTGATCTCGAAATCATTACACCGCTTCAGTGGAAGATTATTCAAGACAATGCGAGTGAAGCAATCACGAATGCTCTAAAGTATGCCCAAGCAACGCATATCCACGTGGAGATCACAGTGCTGAACAAGTTTGTCAAGACGGCTGTAAAGGACAACGGCATCGGTATAGCGAAAATGGTCAAAGGACTCGGCATCGTCGGCATGGAGGAAAGAGCAGCTACCATCGGGGGCACAGTGATCGTCGATGGATCGAAAGGCTTTAGCGTGACGACATTGCTCCCTCTAGACGCACGATGAATTTCTTCATCTCGCACAATATGAATAACTTCATGTATAAAGGATGAACTTGTGCACTGACACGAGGGCATCCTTTTCCATTATGATTAGGGCATAACTTCTGAAACAGAATGGAGCGGTTCGGATGAACGTATTAGAAATTCAAGGGTTAACGAAAAAATTCGGTGATTTCATCGCAGTAGATAATATGTCACTCAACATCCAAGAAGGAGAAATCTTCGGTTTCCTCGGTGCGAATGGGGCGGGTAAGAGCACAACGATCAACATGATCTCCTCGCTGCTGCGGATTACGAAAGGAGAAATTAGCATTCTGGGTCGTAGCATTACGAAAAATAGCTTATTCGCCAAGAGCAATATCGGCATCGTACCCCAGGAGATTTCGATTTATGAGGATATGACCGCTTATGAAAATGTTCGCTTTTTTGCAGGTCTATATGGACTGCGCGGCGCGTTGCTGAAGGAACGCACTGAGGAAGCTCTTGAGTTTGTTGGCTTGTCGGATAAGCACAAAAGTATGCCTAAGAACTTCTCTGGCGGGATGAAGCGCAGACTGAACATCGCTTGTGCGATTGCTCATCGTCCGAAGCTGATCATTATGGATGAGCCGACTGTGGGAATCGACCCGCAATCTCGAAATTATATTTTGAACTCGGTACGCAAGCTCAATGAGATGGGTTGTACGATCATCTACACGAGTCACTACATGGAGGAAGTCGAGGAAATCTGCACCCGGATCGCAATTGTCGACCACGGCAAAATCATTGCAGAAGGAACGAAGGAGCAGCTAAAAGCGATTGTAACGGATACGAAGGAAACTTGGATTGTGATCAAGTCAGATGAATCACCCCCTATTGAACAGTTGAAAGATATCCCTGGTGTGCTCTCTGTTCGATTTGAGGAAAATATTCTAAAGATCAATTCAGTCGGTGAGGTCAATAACCTCAATCGGATCATTCAACAGCTTATCAAGGATGGTGTCGAAGTTCGTTCCGTAGAAGAGCAAGCACCTAATTTGGAAACTGTATTCCTGACCCTTACAGGTCGGAAACTACGCGATTAAGGAGGCTTGTGACGATGAATCTATGGAATATGATCATCAAAGAAATCAAGAGTCACCTGAGAGCTAAGGAATCTTTCATCTTCTTGCTCGCCTTTCCTATCGTACTCATGCTGATTTTAGGCTCTGCACTATCAAACGCATTCTCTACAAATACGCGTGTAGGCAATCTAGATCTGCTTTATAACAATATGGCGAGCAGTCCACAAATTGCAACAGCATGGTCCGCCTTTGCAACTGATATGGAGCAATCCGGTCTTTCCGTTACAAGCAAAAGTAATGAGCTTGATGGAAAGCAGGAAGTGAGCAACGATCATTATGCCGCTTATGTTGAGCTTTCCGATTCGGGGATCAAATTTTACGGAAGCACCAAGCGAACAATTGAAAGTGACATTATTCAAGGCATGCTCATCGCCTTTACGGATAAATACAATCTCGCAGTCGCAACGTACCAATCCAATTCTGTAGATTCTCAGGCTATTATGGGGCAAGCGACAGCGCAGACCAACTATGTGCACGAAACGTCTTTGAATCCGGATCGTCTCCCGAATTCATTCGATTACTATGCGATTGTGATGACCACGATGTTCGCGCTCTATGCCGCTATGCCTGGAAGCCAGCTCTTTAACTCAGAGAAAAAGTATCACACCTTAAATCGATTAATCGCTTCTCCCTTGAGCAAGAAAGATCTGTTCGCCGGAAAAGTCATCGGAAGCACATTCATCAATTTCATCTTTATGATTACTGTGTTCCTCTTTAGTAAATATGTGTTTAACGCCTATTGGGGCAATCATATCGAAATTGTTCTTCTGCTCTTGTTCACACAAGTCCTGATGGCAGTTAGTCTTGGTCTTACGATAAGCTTTTTCATAAAAGGTGATGCCTCTTCTTCGGTCGTCATGATCTTTACGCAAATTGCTTCATTCATTGGCGGAGCTTACTTTCCAGTCGAAAGCACAACCGGAATATTCTCTGTAATTACTTATCTATCTCCACTGCGGTGGGCTAACACTTCCATGCTTGAGCTCATTTATTTTGACAATGCTGAACCTGCATTTACAACGATGGGGATTAATGTTGGAATTGCGGCAGTACTGCTGTTTATCGCTTCACTGGTTGTACGTAAACGGGAGGTACTCTAACGATGAGTAATATTATTTGGCTTGTAAGCAAATCATTTCGAAATACGTTCCGTAAACGCGCGAATTGGATCATCTATTTCGGAATTCCGATCGCAGGGATCCTTCTATCCATGATGGTTTATGGTAATGCAGATAGTGGAAAAATACGGATTGGAATCGTCAACCATGACGGAGAGCATCAGCTCACACAGGATACATTGCAATTTATCGAGAGCTTATCAAATATATCCATTACGATGACAGATGAAGAAACGCTACGCTCAAAGATTGCGATAAACGATTTGGATAGTGGCTTAATCATCCATGAAGGCTTTGCTCAGCAAATGAGAGCGGGGCAACCGCAATCGCTTGAGCTTGTGTCTGCGAAAGGTGCGCAGGTGACCGCTTTTGTCAAAGCGATGCTGGAGCAGTATTTGAGCAACGTCGCAGCGATTAGCACTCAGACGCAAGCAGATGCCGCGACTTTTGATCAAATTTATGCGGAATACCGTCAGCATAACTATGGGGTAACCGTTGAATCGATCAAGGATACTTCGCAGATGAAAGATGTCACCAATCAAGCGCTAGGGTTCCTCATTGCGCTGATGATGTTCTCTGCGCTTAATTTGACTGGCATTATTATTAAGGAGAAGGAAAACCGCACCTTCCTGCGAATTCTCTCTTCTCCCGTCTCTTCTCGCTCCTACGTCCTTGCAAACGTGTTGCTTAGCCTCATCATTTTGACGCTTCAAATCATTGTCACGCTTGTGCTCATGAGAACTGTATTCGAGATTGATACAGGTGTCCCTTTTGTACAGATGCTCCTGGTCATGATGCTGTTCGCGATTGCTGCTATTGGCCTTTCCCTTATGATCGTTGCGATCACTAGAAGCAGCCAAGGATCGAACGCGCTCGCAAATCTGATTATTACCCCAACGTGCCTGATTACGGGCTGCTACATTCCGACTAGCGTCTTACCCGATGTGGTTCAGAAGGTGGCAAGCTTTTTCCCGCAACGCTGGACGTTAGAGGCTATCAACAAGCTTCAGCAAGGAGAGTCGCTTGGCACCATCGGCATTAACCTGGCCATCATCGTTAGCTTTGCCGCTGCCTTCTCTTTGATCGCAATCTATCGCTTTAACCGCAATAACGATACACGCTCGTTTGTGTAAGTTGCAGAAATAGTTTCACAACTAAAAAGCGCCTCGGAAGGAAAACTCCGAGACGCTTTTTGTTTATGATAGCAAATCCTTCAAGTTCTGAGACGAGCGATCCCACCACTCCGCATTGTGTTCTACAAGCAGCTCACGCAGCGCAGCCTTCTGTTCTGGACCGATATTATCGAGCATGAACTTACGCTTCAGGGATGCATCCAGCCGATTGACGTGATCGGCAAGTATCTTCCAACCCCGTCTTGCTTCTGTATCAATAAGCATTTCACACGATGTTACTCCTGCATAATAGCTGCCTTCTTCGTTGCGGTCCACTGCGACCCACACAACCCAAGCCGAACGGCCATTCGGAACATCTTCCTTATTCGGAGAAAACTTAATGCCCTTCTCCACCTTACTCTTCGCGTGCATAGCTCCAACGTCAATATAAGCCTCATTGCCGTCAATAATCACGCATGACACCTGACTCAGGTCAATTGTTCCCGCGCCAAAGCCGCGATGCTCCTTATTGCTAACCACATTCAGTGAAAGCTTCTTTTTTTCTGGTGGCTGCGTGTTATTATTGTCCATCTATATCGAACCTCCATATGGTTGATTATACATAAAAAAATCGGGCATCTGATCTCAAAATTGAGATCTTACCCGCTTCTTTGAGAGTGTATTTTTACAAGAACATACGTTCTATTTATTTTAGGCATGACTGTATTTACCATCATAACAAAAAGAAAAACATAAGTCTATTGTTTTCTATCGATTTGTTGCACAATAGAGGATGTCATTGTGAACGGACGCCATTTCAAGGAGGTAGCAAATGAACCAACCACAGCTTTCGCCCCACGACGAAGAACAAACGAGGCTAACTAACACATTCCGTGAAATCAGCGATCAGCTAGCAAGCATTGGCCCTGCCTATTATGGCGATGATTTCGTTGAACAGCTCTTGGACGAGAAGCGCCGAGAAGCTCGTCAACGGCTGGAATTGCTCGGATCGGAGCCATACTTTGGGCGACTCGACTTTCAAGAAAATGGACACACCGCCCCCTCCCCACTCTACATTGGAAAAAGAGGGCTAGACCACAAGCTAACAAATAAACCGCTAATCATTGATTGGAGAGCGCCCATTGCCAGCATGTTCTACTCCTTTACAGGCGGGGACGCGCCGATTAGCTATGACGCTCCGGACGGTACGATTGAAGGTGAAGTCTATCTCAAGAGAAACCTGTCGATCCGTGATAAAAAGCTCGAGCGCGTCGTCGACAGCTATGTCCGTGGCGGGGACAACATTAACATTAGCGATGAATTTTTGCTTTACCGTCTCGGTGAGAAGAAGGACAACCGTCTACGTGATATCGTTTCAACGATCCAAGCTGAGCAAGATCGAATTATTCGCGCACCGCGTAACCAAGCATTAATCATTCAGGGGGCTGCGGGTTCAGGGAAGACAACCGTTGCACTACATCGCCTCGCCTTCTTGCTCTATCAATACCAGCAACAAATTCGCGCAGACCGGATGATTATTTTCGCCCCGAATGCGATGTTCCTTGATTATATTTCAGGCGTGCTACCTGAGCTCGGTGTTGGTGACGTTCGTCAAACCACTTTTGCAGATTGGGCGCTCGATGTGCTAGAAGATAGCGTCAAGTTAGCTTCATCGGCAACCGAAGGAAATCGCTGGTTTGCACTTGCTAAACACCGACCAGAATTAAATGAAGACACACCAGGACGGTTCAAGGGCTCGCTAGTATATAAAAAATGGCTTGAGCAGCAGTTACGGCAATTCGAGGATAACTTCCTGCCTAATCTTCCTTTCGAGGCATGGGACGGTTGCAAGCTATCCAGCGAGATGATTAGAGAATGGTTCGAGGTCGAATACCACCATTATCCGCTGGCGAAACGCAGAGAAAGATTAGCTGGCCGAATTAACCGTTGGCTTGAGATGCAACTTGCAGACATTGGCGATCCTAAAGTACGTAAGGAGAAGAGCAAAATCAGCAAACAGCGGCTACGCACCTTTATGAAGAAGTTCCCGGAGGTAACAGCTCTCGGATTCTATCGCAATCTCTTCGATTCAAGCGCAGCGGACGAGCTACCCAAACACATTGTCGAAAGTACGTTGAAGCAGTTGAAGAAAGGCTTTGCATTGCCCGAGGATTTAGCTCCGCTCGTTTGGAGTCACCATACGTTCTTCGGGCCTGAGAATCGCCGCTTCGATCATGTTGTTGTCGATGAAGCACAGGATGTGTCACCATTCCAAATCGCTCTACTTCATGCATATATGAAAGAGCCTTCGTTCACTATTCTCGGAGATTTGGCACAAGGGATTCATGCCTATCGTGGTGTTCATCGTTGGGAGGAAATGTCCGCGATGTTCGCAGATGATCAATATGGGTATCATGCATTGCAGCTCAGCTACCGGTCTACATTGGAGATCATCGAATTCGCTAACCGAATTATCCCTCACACAAACACCGGTCTCCCGGCAGCAGAGCCTGTGTTTCGGAGCGGTGAGCCAGTGGAGCTTGTACCGATCAAGGACGAGGATGAACAGCTGGCGCATATGCGTTCATTCATCGAGCTTAACTCGGCTCGCGGGATGAACACAATCGCCATAATCGGCAGAACAGACGAAGAATGCCTACACCTGCATTCCCTATTAGCTCGCGATGGTGTTGTTGCTAATCTGATTGCCGAGGATCAGCTACAATACCATGGTGGTGTAACCGTCGTTCCTGTCCATCTCGCCAAAGGACTCGAATTTGATGCCGTCCTGATCTCCGATGCAAATAACTCCAACTACGGTGACAACGTCATGGATGCGAAGCTGCTTTACGTTGCCTGCACACGTGCGTTACATCGGTTGACGTTGCTTTATCGGGGCACATTGACGGCCGTTGTTTAGGATTTAACATTGATTACCGGGATCTACAACGCGATAGGTTCTAACTCAATCATCCATACGGACACCAGAGACCTTATTTACTCGAAATCGACTGTCTCATGGCACTTTGCGGACATGAGGGACCTTATTTGCGTGAAAATCAGTCTTTCGAGACTGTTTTAGAGCAGATAGCGTCTCTCATGTCCGCTAAATCTCAAAAACCCCCTCAAACCACCAAAATAGCGTCTCTCATGTCCGCTACTTGCTTGGGGTAACGGATTCAGGCGTATTGCAGCAGATTCAGGCCGAATTCCGATCCACCTTACGAATGCACAATGCGACTTAACTACTTCACTCCCCCCACTTTCCTTCGGACAACCAGATATAATCCACGGACAACCATCATATATATCCGTAGATGCTTGTCACGGGAGGGTAATCCGTATGCATGACTTTCGTAAGCTGCGCATGCTGCTGTATATCGCGGTCACCGCAATTCTGATTTTTTCTATGAAATATGGTTTTGCTCAAGCATGGGCGGAGCAATACACATTACCTGCCCATGCGCTATCCACAGAGCTCACGGCTATTGCTCCGCTAACTTCAACGAACTCCAAAGCGAAGGAGCCCACTCCAGACACCGTCCAGCAGCCTAAGCCCATCGCACTAAGCAATCGAATTACCGAATACCACATTAACGTGAAGCTTGACGAGACAAGCGGTACGTTATCGGGACAGCAAACGGTAACTTGGAAAAACCCTGGTCGCAAATCGGTGTCCGAGCTTTATTTTCACCTGTATCCAAATGCATTCGCACCTGGTAGCACCTTCATTAACGAAACCGGTGGTGAGCTCCGCGGCGACAAGATGAAGGAAGGCAGCTACGGCAGTATGGAAATTACGAGCTTAACGACCGATGAGGGCGAGACGCTCCTGCCACGCATGCACTATGTGCAGCCTGATGATGACAACAAAAACGACCACACACTGGCCACCTTGAAGCTGCCACAGGCAGTAGCGCCTGGATCGAGTGTGACGCTCAAGCTTGCTTTCACAGTCAAGCTCCCGGATGTATTTGCCCGCATGGGCAAGTCTGGTGACTTCTTTATGGTTGGGCAATGGTTCCCGAAGCTTGCAGTTTATGAGACTGCAGGTACAAGAGGTCGTACGACTGAAGGCTGGAACATTCATCAGTACCACGGCAATTCGGAATTTTATGCAGACTTCGGAATCTACAGCGTTACGATCAACGTCCCCGAAAATTATACAGTAGCAGCCACCGGCTTTCAGACGCGCAACCCGAAAGTTGCGAAAGGGCGGAAAGCTTTGCAATACTACGCTGATGATGTCCACGACTTCGCATGGTCAGCATCTCCAAACTTCAAATTTGCAGAAGATACTTTTTCATCTCCGGGCATTCCGGGCGTTCGAATTAAGCTGTATATCGATCCGTTGCATGCCGATCTGCAAGACCGCTACATGCATGCAGCGAAGTCCGCGCTTGCGAAGCTAGGAGAATGGTACGGTGAATATCCTTATTCCACTTTATCAATCGTCATCCCCCCAGGGAGTGCTAATGGAGCTGGCGGAATGGAATATCCTACACTAGTCACCGGCGCCTCAGCGAGAGAATCGAATCCGGGATATGAACTGGAACGCACATTGGTACATGAGATTGCCCATCAATATTGGTACGGTCTTGTGGCCTCCAACGAATTCGAGGAAGCGTGGCTCGACGAAGGCTTTACCTCTTACTCCGAGGATAAGTTGATGGCAACGATCTATGGCGTACTCCCGAATTCCATTGTGGAGGCAAGCTACTTGACGAATCCAGAGCCCCTCAACCAATTATCATGGAGATTCAGTACGTCTGACCGCTATGCGGAAAATGTATATATGAGAGCCAAGCTTGTACTCACAGCACTTGAGCGACAAGTTGGCGATAAGACGATGGCGAAGATTATGCGAGCTTATTTTCAAAAATACCGCTTCAAGCATCCCAACACCGCTAGCTTTCAAAAGGTTGTAGAGTCCGTCACGAAGACGAATTGGGATGATTTCTTTCAAGCCTATGTTCAGCGAAACGAGATGGCAGACTTCTCGATCTCTACGATTGACTCGAACAAGATTGATGGAGGCTATGAAACTCGTGTTGACGTGCAGCGTATTGGAGGCAGTCCGCAGCCTGTAACGATCTGGTTTCAATTCACCGATGGTCAAATTGCACGTAAAATTTGGGACGGTACGAAACCGCAAGTGCAAATTCAACTTACCTCAAAAGCGCAATTAGCTTATGCAACAATTGACCCTGGAATGGATGTTGTGCTTGATAATTACCGATATAACAACTATTTAGAAGCAGAAGTGCCACAGAAAGAACGGACACGCTGGGTTACCGGAATAACGCAATTTGTGGAAGGAATATTCGGAGCATGGGCTTGGTGAGGAGTGGATTTTAAATGAGAAATCTCTTAGTAAAGGGTTGGATAACTACCATTCAGCATAAGTATGTATTGGTTCTCCTCTTTCTCTATCGTCTCTTGTGGGGATTTGTCTTCTATCGATTCATCGATTCTGTCGTTACACCGATTCTATCACGCTATCCGAAAGAGCATCCTAACGAAGCAGCAGCTCAGCTTTTCTTAATCGAGGCGCAATTCCGCCTTCTTAAGACTGATCTCATGAATGAGGCGCTGCTTACGCTTGGTGCAATGCTCTTCATCCGGATGCTCCTCACACCGGTACTCAACGCTGGCTTGTACTACTCTTTCCACCATGCGGTAGAAGGAGAAGGCACACAGGTGTTAACCGGAATTCGTAGAGTTTGGAAGCCTGTAACAATGCTTTACTGGCTAGAGAATGCGTTGATCTTACTTCCTGCAATATGGTTGCTGCCTCTGGCAAAAGAACGCTTCTTCTCAGAAGCCTCTTTAGCCAATTGGGCACAAGGGTTGCTACCCTTTGCGATTGCATGGATAATAGGCGGATTTCTAATCCACCTTATGTTCCAATTTATGCAATTTAGCGTCGTCTCTAAGGAAGGGATTATGCAAGGGATCCGTCAGACGTTCAGACGTGGACTCCCGCTTCTCTTATTGACTCTTCTATTCATCGGAATCGCTATCGCTTTTGCTGCAGTAGCTTCTTCGATCACCTTACTCTGGTCAGGCTTTATCGCCGTCGCGCTACATCAGACATCACACCTCATTCGATCACTCATTACGCTATGGACCGCAGCTTCTCAATATCACGTTTGGCGCGAAACATAAGCCTTGTCTCGTGTGTCCATTCGACATAAAGTTCGTGGGACATTCCCCGGTTCCAGCCTATTGTTGGCTGTAGCCGGGGTTTGGCGTTGTTATCGGCGATCACAATTTGTACCGAAAGGAGGGGAAATCTCCGAGCAAATCGGCCAAGATTAGGGAATTCTAATTTTTGTTTGGCAGGAAATCTGTCAAAATGACCGAATATTTAAAGCTGTGAATAAAAAAGTTGCCGAGTTCTCGTTGATCGAGAAACGGGGGAACCATTTAGTATGGGTGAATTGGCTTTGCTTCATAGGAGCCATAGGGAACCTTCAACCGAACCCTCCAGCTAACCTCGTAGGCAGTGGAAGGAGTCACCAGCTTTGCGTAAAGTGTCCATTATGTTATTTGCTCTTGCTATGATGTTAGTTTTTTCAGCTGGAAGCGCTTTTGCGGAGTCTAAATTAGACACCGAGATCAGTAAGTTGATCGGGGTTAAATATAAGTCGACGGGAACCACAACCAATGGCTTTGATTGCTCCGGCTTCACGATGTATGTATTTAACAAACTCGGCATTAAGCTGCCGCATGCATCGAAATCTCAAGCAACATTAGGCAAGAAAGTTGCCAAAGACGATTTGCGTGAAGGCGATCTCGTATTTTTCAATACGAACGGTAAAGGAATTTCACACGTAGGGGTTTACGTTGGAGACGGTAAGTTCGCACATGCCTCTGTACGTCTAGGCATTACGATCAACAAGCTCAGCGATAAGTACTATGTGAACAAATTCGTTACAGCTCGCCGTGTAATGGATGCGGACACCTATGAATCTGTTGCAACAGATCATACCGATTCCGACAATGAAGAGTTTGATGATGTAGAGTAATTTGTATAGAAAAAACTGTCTCTAAGTGAAAACTTATGAGACAGTTTTTTTATGGTATCGATTTCGCCTCGATCGATGCACGCAGTGACACTTTTTATCACTAAGCTACCTATAAGGTCACATAGGGACCCCCCTGTGAATTACACGAGCACATACACTATTCCGCAGGTAAATTATTTTTACAGAACTCCGCAAGAGCGACTAACTCCTCATCCTCTAAATCCATACTAATGTATCGATCTGTCGTTCTTTCATATAGATCACAGGTGAGTATCCCCGATTTCTCCTCGTCCACCTTATAAACGACTTTCGCATTTACTCCTTGCTCTAGGTAAAGCTCATCGTCCTCCTCAATCTCCAGATCGAGCACGAACTCGTAGCGTTTGCCAGACAAGATCCCAAACGGGTCTTTCACGTATTCCACACTGTGTTTTGAAACTGTAAGCATGCAATCATCCCTCCGAACATATTAAGCTCCATTATACAGTAAACGCCAAGCAAACACGACTTCGGCGCCTTTGGGCGCTGAAGAAGCTTTGCGGAGGTCATACAGATAATGATTAATGTGAAACTAATAAATTCTGTATGACTAAACAAAAGAAGAGGCTTCCTCCAATCCACAATGATCGGGGAGATGCCTCTTCTTACCATAACCTTCAGACTCGCATTAGAACCCTAGAGTCAATCCTTGGTGTTATTTGGATATTATATCTAGCCTTTCCTATTTGAGTCCGCATTTACCATTCTAAATTCCTACCTTTCGACTTCTTCTCTATGTAAATAGAACTATTTGTCGCTGGTTTAAGAGGACAAGTCTACAAAAATAATGTTGAAATCCCGACAAAATCATCAAACCATTTTGCGAATTGAAGCGTCTATTTAAACAAAGGAATTCATTTAATATTGAGAGCTGAATAGGGCATTGGAGATGGGGGAATTTGAAATGAGAATTACACGTGTAACTAAACGACGGAGACGACTTGGGATGATTCTGGTTATGGGTCTACTGGTCGTTGGCGGACTGGTCATCAAGGAATCTGACTTAAACCTATACCCAGGTACAGAAGTTCATGAGATTGCAGCAGCTGAAGAACCACCTAGCATTAGCTCTCCTCTCCCCCTTGAACAAATTAGCCCACCTCCTGCTGAATATGTCGTATCACCTATACCTAAACCGAACGGGCATGAACAGACGGCGAATCAAGAGATAACGGTAAATAAACCTGTGAAGCCTGACAAGGTAAAGCCAGAGGCAAGCACAAAAAAGAACCTCATCTCACTCACGTTCGACGATGGTCCTGATCGGAAATATACACCACAAGTGCTCGATATTTTGAAGAAATATGGGATTAAGGCTACATTTTTTCTAGTTGGAACGCAAGTTGAGAAATATCCTGAAATTGCTCAGCGCATCGTGGATGAGGGACACACGATCGCCAATCATTCCTGGGATCACAAAAATTTGACTAAGCTACCGCCTAAAGCGTTAAGCGTAGAAATCGATAAGACTCAGAAGGCAATCTATGAAGCTACTGGCATTACACCAACGTTATTGCGCGCACCTACCGGTGCAATATCCAAAAGTGTGCTTGATGCGTTGCACGAACGCGAGATGCTGCACGTCTATTGGACAGTAGATACGCGCGATTGGGCAGGGACTTCTGTTAAAGACATGTATAAGAATGTGATGAAAAATACGCATCCTGGCGGAATCATTCTACTGCATTCGTTCGGCGGTCGTAAAAATGCTTTAGACAATACGATTGATCTGCTCCCGAAGATTATCGAAGACCTTACTGCTAAAGATTACTCCTTCGTTACCGTTGAAGAGCTCATCACAGCTAACCAGGCACTTCCAGCAATCGTCAAATAGTTGGTTCAGAGCTGATCATGCTCCGGATGGCCCTTCACGAGATGCTTAAGCTCCTGCTGCTCAATCTCATGCGGACTGTATCTCGCTTTCTCGTATAACATCGCGAGCATTTCTCTGAATGACATATACCAATTCCAATAAGAGGCCCCCTTAGCGGGGCCTTCTGCTTGTTTGGCCAAATGCCAAGAATCCAGCTCCGCTAACGTCTCTGCGGGGGTATTCCCTTTACGGAATGTGAAACCGTGCAACATTCCTCGATGAACAGCTTCCTCATAAAGCCGTCTAACCTTCTCCGTATCGTTCAGCTCTTTCCATTTACGCTCACCATTTGATTTATGGAACAGCTTGTCCCACCTACCTAACTTCCTATCTTTCGCAATGCTGCGAATCTCCTCCTCATAGGGCAGCTGATCGTAAGTGTCCCTTTCGCGAGTAAACCAACGGCGAATTGCAGCGATCAGCGATTTCCACGACCAATCGCTCGCTCGCCACATCATTCGAATATAGAAAAACAAACCTATAGCAGCGACTATAATGACAATTTTTGTGAGAATCTCTCCAATAATCGATGGCTCACGCACCTCATCTCCCTCAAGCATTTCAGGGAATGCCCGATCCAGCTGCAGTGGCGGTTCCTCCCGCGACATGTCCGGTAGCTCTATTTTTAAGTAAGGGGGCTTTAGGAGTTGTGTACCGTAGCTAACAGTAGCCGCGAAGAGGCACAGTCCGACGACAAGAAAGCCGATGACATACTTACGATTCGCTCGTCTCACCCCACGTGTTGCAAGACTGCCTCTCAGCGCCGCTTCGTCAATTAAGCTGTGATTGTAGCTGAAAAACCAAACGATGAGCCAACCGATCGATAGACCGATAAATAAAATTCGATCACCTGATACGGAAGTAGTATTGCTTGCGACAAATACAGCTGCTGCGCTTATGAAACTAGCCAGAGCGTAGTGCCCTGACGATAAGTATATATATCGTCCCCTCCAGAATGATACACACCACCACAGAGCCACAAGGAAAATAGGATTATACAGAATCAATCCACTAATGCCAATTGCCACAATTACTCCCACTCTAAGTAGCCTGCTCCAGGGCGCAGGCAGCTGAGCTAGCACATAGCCGAGCAGAAATAGACCACCCGTACCCATCAAGAGCAATAGAGGTGAATTGAACATGTATATCGAGGTCAAAATCATCCAGACAGGAATCCAGAGTAGCATTTCGAATAATAATCTGCCTGCTAACGAGCGCAAGCTATTCCCGGTCTGAGCCATCAAGAGGCCACCTCCTTATACAGAAGCATAGTCTCCACTGTGTTGCCCATCCGTCTAAGCTGCCCAATGAGCGCTTCCTGCTGCGGATCAATAAACCCCGTTAGGAGCAAATAGTTGTTACTCCGCGCTTGTTCTGCAATGAATTGCTCTAAAACGTAGGTTAAGCCTAATCTCGTTACGGGCTCAAACCGAGCCATCGCTTGCCATATCGCTTGTAGATGCGACGTGCCACCTTTAATAGGCAGACGAAATAGAGACTCCGTCCTCCCCGCAACTTGCCCGTTGAACACCAGCCCTATTTTCCCACCATTAGAAATCATATATTGACTCGCTGACGCCGCATAGCTGAGCACCTGTTCGAATTGCTCCGGCATTAGCCGCCGATTGTGCGCTTGGTCTAAAAGCTCTGAATTAATAAGCAAAATAAGATCGTTGTTGCACATACTTTCTCGCTTGTGCACGAGCAGCTCTCCAGTCTTCGCCGTTGCACTCCAATTGATCATTCGCATCGAGTCACCACCCTGATAAGGGCGAACACCAGAGACATTGTAGTGATTTTCACGCAATGGACTGTTCATGCTGTGAATACTTTGCATAAACTGCCTCACCGACAGCGGAAAATCCCGCAATTCAATGATCTTCGGGAAGACAACGATCTCCTGGATAACGTCTTGTGCGACCGTCTTACTCTTTATGCCAAGGATGTCACCATACGAAAGAGTGAAGCTGGAAATCCGATAGCATCCCCGATGGATGCACACAACTTCGTGCTTACGGACAATCTCGGTGTACGCCGGAATCGTAAAAAGACTCGCATGATTTTGTAATTGATTGCCGCTATTTATCGTTGTATCCCTCTCTTGATGCTTGAACACCAACTGTGCAGGTAGCTGTGACTCCACGCGAAGCCAAGACATTGGAAGTCGCTTGCTATTGGATATCGTCTCGGTGAGCAAGATTTTCTGTCCAACGAATGCCTGAGCCGTGCTCAATTGTCTCGAATACGTTAGAGACTTGAGCCCAAAGTAATGATACACCCTACGTTGTATGACAGCACATACCGACAAAATTAGGACGATCCAGATCAGGATCGCCATGTTATTTCAACCCAAGCGATAGCTCTGTTGGAACCGGAATATTCGCTAAGAGATGATCAAGTATAACATCCGCTCTCGTTGCCTCGCCCCGGAATGTATCTTTCAAAATAAGACGGTGCGCGAGAACAGGCTTTACTAGAGCTTTCACATCGTCTGGAGTTACAAAGTCACGTCCATGAATCACTGCACGCGCTTGTGCTGCCTTAAGCAGTTGCAGGCTAGCGCGAGGACTCGCACCGAATGAGATTTCAGCGTTTGACCTTGTTTCAGTAATAATAGCTAATAAGTATTTCAACACCTCTTCACTGACATGCGTTTGAGGGACGAGCTGTTGTAGCTGTACGATCTCCTGCTGGCTGACGACCTTCTGCAAGGTATTCAGTGGATCCCCGGTCGTGAACCGCCTCAAAATTGCCCGTTCCTCGTCCACGGATGGATAGCCCATGTTGACACAGAGCATAAAGCGGTCGAGTTGTGCCTCAGGCAATGGGAATGTGCCTTGATTATCGATTGGATTTTGCGTTGCAATGACGAGGAATGGCGCTGACAGCGCATGCGTCTGTCCATCAATCGTTACTTGACGCTCCTCCATACATTCTAGCAAGCTTGATTGTGTACGGGGCGTTGCCCGATTAAGCTCATCTGCGAGCAATATATTCGTAAATACTGGGCCACGCCGCAGTTCGAACTGCCCAGCCTGAAGGTTGTAAAAGTTAATACCTGTAACATCCGAAGGGAGCAAGTCGGCTGTGAATTGAATTCTGCGCACTTCGCAATCGAGTGTTTTGGCTAGCGACTTTGCTAGTAGTGTTTTTCCCGTACCCGGAACGTCTTCAAGAATGACATGTCCAGAAGCAAGCAACGCAATAAGTAGATGCTCTAGCACTATCTCTTTCCCTACGACAACCGAGCCCACATTTGCAATCATTGCTGAAATCGCTTTCTCTGCAGTTACCTTTTCCAATAAAAACAACCTCCCCTATATGCTAATTCTAGCAATGTAGGAGAATGGTGTAAATCAAGAAAAGCGTCTTCTGCGTTATTAGACGCTTAAGACGCTTTGAGGAATCAGTCATTTAGTTCGCGATTGCCGTGAGTCTTTCATCATGTGCATGGTGATCTAGATTCGTTGTCACTTCCGTAACTTTCTTCTCTTCAGCTGTCGAAAGTCCATACGGTAAACATAGCGGTTTGCCTGATCGCGGGTCAGGGATGATGTCCGCATCGATGCCGAACACGTCTTGAAGCATATGACTTGTCATGACATCTTCAGGCTTTCCTTCATAGAGAACCTTACCTTCCTTCAGAGCGACGAGATGCTCTGCATATTTGGATGCATGATTCAAATCATGCACGACCATAACGATTGTTCGGTGCTGTTCACGATTCAGCTTCTCTAAGAGTGTCATTACTTCCATCTGGTGCGCCATATCCAAAAATGTAGTCGGCTCATCAAGTAGCAGAACTTCTGTACCTTGGGCCAGAGCCATCGCAATCCATGCTCGCTGGCGCTGTCCTCCCGACAATTGATCGACCGCACGATCGGTGAAAATGGACATCCCTGTCGCTTGTAACGCCCAATCGACGATTGCTCTGTCCTCTGTGGAAAGATTGCCGAATCCTTTAAGATGAGGATAGCGTCCGAACGAAACAAGCTCCCGCACTGTCAGTCCATCAGGTGATGTCGGGTTTTGTGGCAAAATCGCTAGCTGCTTCGCCACGTCCTTCGTTGGCTGGCGATGAATCAGCTTGCCATCCAAATATACGCCTCCCTGTGCAGGATTCAATATTCGCGCCATTGATTTCAGGATCGTCGATTTTCCAGACCCATTCGCACCGACCAATGCTGTAATTTGCCCATCCGGTATATGCACATTCAACTCATGAACGATTTGTGTATTGCCATAAGATAAAGTCAATTCTGATGTGCGTAATCGTGACATTCGAACACCTACCTTTAATTACGTTGCTACAATATACTCTTCTCATTAAATGATAATTATTCTCAATGGAAATGTCAACTGAATTGATTGTGCGTTCTGGGCATTTAAGTCGGTTTGGCCGACTTATTCTGGACGCGGTAGTGTGGGGGTTTTGGAGTAAATAGGTTATTCGAAGTAACTTAATTCGCGCAATGTCGCACATTCTGCTCGAATTGGTTACTCCCAGAAACTTATTTGTGCGGATTCGAGTGTTCGGTGGGGGGTATAAAAAAAGGGTGGTACAGTGAAAATCCCTGCACCCCCCTCATCTACACACAGTCATCCCTCAAACATACGGAAAGACACGAAAGCGTGTATCAACAATTACTTCTTGTTCAATTCAATTTGCTCAGCCAGCTCATTCAGTTCCGTCCAACGCTCCAAAAGCTGATCCAGCTTTTGTTCTAAACCTTGCTGCTCCGATGCAAGCTCCTGCAAACGGACAGAATCACTGCTCGCAAGCTCCATCTGCGCAGCCACCGAAGTAATAGCTGCTTCAGTATCTGCAATCCAGCCATCAATCTGCTCAAAGTCGCGCTGGTCCTTAAAGCTCATCTTGAGCGCACGACCTCTGCCATCCGTTCTCGATGAATCAGTCACTGCAGAAGTCGCCTCTACCGATGGCTTCTGCAGTGCTGATTCAGCCTGTTCTTGCTTTGCAGCATAAGCTTGGTAATCTGTGTAGTTGCCCGTATGGTGGGTAATGACACCCTCACCTTCGAATGCTAAGATGCGATCTGCAATACGATCCAGGAAATACCGATCATGCGATACAGTGAGAACTACACCCAGATAGTCATCCAAATAATCCTCGAGCACCGTCAATGTCGCAATATCGAGATCATTCGTTGGTTCATCGAGCAATAGCACGTTCGGCGCATTCATCAATACTCGAAGTAGCTGTAATCGACGCTTTTCTCCACCCGATAGCTTCGAGATTACAGTCCACTGCATATCCGATGAAAAAAGAAACCGTTCGAGCATCTGACCCGCTGAAAGCGTCGACCCATCCAATAGCTTAACTTGCTCCGCACCTTCGCGAATATATTCCATCACACGAAGCGACTCGTTCATCTCTTCATGCTCTTGACTGAACCAGCCCAGCTTTACCGTCGATCCAAGTTCAACCGTACCTTCATCAGGAGTAAGCATCCCCGCAATTAGCTTCAAAAGCGTCGACTTGCCACTACCATTGCGTCCGACAATGCCTACGCGATCCTCGGGTACTGCAATGTAGCTCAAATCGCGAATTAACGTACGCTCGCCAAACCGCTTTGTCATATGCTCAATTTCGATAATCTTTCGTCCCAATCTTGCAGACACGACCGATACATCGAGCTTGCCTCCAGAAGCCTTCGGAGTCTGCGCCTTTAACGCTTCGAATCGATCAATTCTCGCTTTCTGTTTCGTCGAGCGCGCTTGCGCACCTCTACGAATCCACGCGAGCTCATTGCGCAACAAATTTTGACGCTTCGCTTCAGTTGCAGACTCTCGTTCTTCGCGTTCTAGCTTCAGCTCCAAAAACCGGCTATAGTTCGCTTCATAGAAATACGCTTTGCCCTGATCTAGCTCAATGACACGATTGCTGACCCGATCTAGAAAATACCGATCATGCGTAATCATGAGCAGCGCACCTTTGCGCTTCTGGAGCATGCTTTCGAGCCACGCGACCGAATCGTTATCGATATGGTTTGTCGGCTCATCCAAAATTAAGATATCCGATGACTGAAGAAGCGCCGCAGCCATCGCTACGCGCTTCCGTTGTCCACCCGACAAAGTCGCCACCTTGACGTTATATTGTTCAATGCCGAGCTTCGTGAGCACAGACTTCGCTTCACTTTCTAGCTCCCATGCATTTAGTTCATCCATATGCTGATTCACAACGATCAATCGTTGCTGCAAAGCCTCGTCATTCGGCTTTAACTCCAAAGCGAGCAAAAGCTCAGCATGCTCTCTTACTGCCTCTAACTGCGGAGAGTCGCCTCCGAGTACGTGCTCTAAAGCGGTCTCTTCTGCCGCGAAGATGGGATCTTGCGAGAGCATCCGAAGCTTTACTGATCTACCCATCGAGATGTTGCCGGTATCTGGCTGTTCGAGCCCTGCAATCACTTTGAGTAGCGTAGATTTGCCTGTTCCATTCACTCCGATAATCCCGATCTTATCGCCAGATTCTACACCGAAAGTGACATTTTCAAACAGCATCTTTTCTGTATAGCTCTTTGATATATTTTCAACTGACATTAAATGCATCGCTCATCCACCTACTTTAGCTTAGAATGAACGGACTAATATCACCTTCGACCGGATTATTCTAAGAAATCCTTGAGTTGCTTGCTTCGGCTAGGGTGACGCAGCTTGCGAAGCGCCTTCGCTTCAATCTGACGAATCCGTTCACGTGTGACTCCAAACTCCTTGCCTACTTCTTCCAACGTACGCGAACGACCGTCGTCTAAGCCAAAACGTAGACGCAGCACACTTTCTTCACGCTCTGTTAAAGATTCAAGCACATCCTTGAGTTGCTCCTTTAAGAGCTCATATGCCGCAGCTGCTGCAGGCTCAACCGCTTCGCTATCTTCAATAAATTCGCCGAGCTTCGAGTCGTTCTCTTCGCCGATTGGCGTTTCAAGCGAGACGGGCTCCTGCGAAATCTTCATAATTTCTCTTACTTTTTCAAGCGTAATTTCCATCTCGATCGCAATTTCTTCCGGAGTTGGCTCTCGCCCAAATTCTTGATGCATCTGTCTCGATACACGAATAAACTTGTTAATCGTCTCAATCATATGCACTGGAATCCGAATCGTTCTACCATGATCCGCAATACTGCGCGTAATCGCTTGACGAATCCACCACGTCGCATAAGTGCTGAACTTAAAGCCTTTGCGGTAGTCGAACTTCTCAACTGCTTTAATCAACCCAAGATTACCTTCTTGAATAAGATCAAGAAACAGCATTCCCCGTCCGACATATCTTCTCGCGATGCTTACAACAAGACGCAGATTGGCTTCCGCCAAACGTTGCTTAGCTTCCTCGTCGCCCTCTTCGATCCGTTTTGCCAACTCTATCTCTTCATCCCCGGATAACAATTGGACACGACCAATTTCTTTCAAGTACAGTCGAACTGGATCATCAATCTTTACTCCTGATAACCACTTCATATCCTCTTGTACGAAATTGTGATCTGCGTGCTGGTCTGTATGTTGATCCACATGTTGTTCGCTCATCATTTCATGCCGCCCCCTTGACTTATCCGTCCACCAAAATCACACTTCGAAACTGTCCAAAAGTACGCTCTAAGCCCGCCAGCCCTACACTGTAGGCAAATGCATATTGACATATTGTGGGGAGTGTGATACTGTGGAGTTATCTATGGTGATGCTGTAATTACAGTGAACATCGCTATCCTTCATTGTACCAAATGACGTGAAATATTTCAACTATAATATTAGACGATTGTACAGATCCTCGATCTGAGCAATCGTCTTTTTTGTTATACTATATACGTTCATCTTGCGATTGGGTTTCGAAGCTGTGTTGAACGTTACCACACAACTCCGTGAAGATCTTAACTGGTAGCGCGAATAAGGATCTTGAGTAATCCATTCATATCGGGCAAGATAGGAACTAAAGACAACAACAGCAACCTTTTGCTAACGAATAGAAAGAAGGAACCTATCTCCATGATCATCAAGCCTAGAACTCGCGGCTTTATATGCACGACTGCACATCCAGAGGGCTGTGCGCAGCAAGTACAGGAGCAAATTCAATATGTTGGAGGGCAGCCTCACCTACAAAACGGTCCGCGCAACGTACTCGTGATCGGCGCTTCGGCCGGTTATGGACTTTCAGCGCGGATAGTCGCTGCTTTCGGTGCCGGGGCAACTACGGTAGGCATCTACCGTAAAAGTGAAGCTGCTAAAGGTCGCACCGCCTCTGCAGGCTGGTACAATTCAACTGCTTTCGAGCACGCAGCAGCCAAAGCAGGCCTGAAATCTTTTAGCGTCACCGGTGATGCATTTACCGACGAGACAAAGGCTAAGGCGGTCGAGCTCATTCGCAAGGAAATTGGACAAGTCGACCTTGTCATCTATAGTGTGGCAACTGCGCGTAGAATCGATCCTGAAACCGGAGAAACCGCCAATTCCGTGCTTAAACCCATCAGCGATTCTTACACGAACAAAACCGTCAATTTCCACACCGGTGAAGTAAGTCTGGTTACGCTAGAGCCGGCAACAGAGTCTGAGACTAAAGATACCGTAACTGTTATGGGTGGCGATGATTGGCAACGATGGATTGATGCTTTACAACAGGGTGGTGTACTCGCCGACGATGCTACGACAATTTCCTATTCTTATATCGGATCGCAAATTACACAGGACATCTATCGTGCGGGTACGATCGGTCGAGCGAAGGATCACTTAGAAGCAACCGCGCAGCATCTTCATGAACAGCTAAACGCGACTGGCGGGCGCGCCTACGTCACTGTCAGCAAAGCGCTCGTTACGCAATCCAGCTCAGCGATTCCTGTCGTCCCACTCTATGTGTCCGCACTCTATAAAGTAATGAAAGAAAAGGGACTGCACGAAAACACCATCCAGCAAACGTACCGCCTTTTCGCAGATCGTCTATACAGTTCGACCGGCACTGTTCCACTCGACGAGGAAGGACGCATTCGGATCGACGATTGGGAGCTACGTGACGATGTACAAGCCGAGGTCACTGAAATCTGGAACGCGATTACATCCGATAATATTGATCAGCTCACAGACCTGGACGGATATCGTCGCGAATTTTTTCAGCTATTTGGCTTTGAAACAGAAGGCGTCGATTACGAAGCCGATGTAGATCCGAATGTGGTGGCACCGAACATTTACTAGGAGGTGGGCGACGTGAAGTTCGTCTCATGGAATGTCAACGGTTTAAGGGCCAGTTTGAACAAAGGCTTTCTCGACTACTTTAAGGAAACGGATGCTGACATCTTCTGCGTCCAGGAAACGAAGCTACAGGAAGGGCAAATCAACCTAGACCTCGGTGAAAGCTATGAACAATATTGGAATTATGCTGTTAAAAAAGGTTACTCAGGAACAGCTATCTTTACGAGGATCAGGCCTCTTTCTGTGCGCTATGGGATGGAGGAAGATTTCGAGTCTGAGGGTCGGATCATCACTTTGGAGTTTGAACACTTTTACTTTATAACCGTATATACGCCGAATGCGAAACGCGACTTGTCACGACTAGAGGAGCGTCTCGTCTGGGAAGATCGCTTCCGCCATTATTTGCAACAGTTAGATAAGCAAAAACCCGTTATCGCATGCGGGGATCTTAATGTTGCTCATCAAGAAATTGATATTAAGAACGCGAAATCCAATCATGGTAATTCTGGGTTTACAAAGGAGGAACGCGAAAAGATGACGAACCTGCTGGATGCAGGCTTCATCGACACCTACCGACACCTATATCCAGAACGAACCGACATCTATTCGTGGTGGTCCAATATGCCTGGTGTGAGAGCACGCAATGTCGGATGGCGCATCGACTATTTTATCGCATCTGCTAGACTTGCATCTTCCATTACCGACGCTCAGATCGATTGCGACATTCTTGGCAGCGACCACTGCCCGATTACGTTGACAATTACGAGCTAACGAGGGAGTTCGACAACTTTGTGGTTAATTTACGCGCTATCTGCAGCATTATGCTTCGGACTTCGAGCTATTCTTTATCAGATTTCTTCTCAAAAACCGCTTGATCGCAATCTTATGTTGCTTGGAGTGTTTACACTTGGGGCAATCGTTACGTTCACTGCCAATTTCTTTGTGATGCAGCCATGGAATTCGGGAGCTCTGATCGGTGTATTTATGGGCATCTCCTCTTACTTGGCGAACTCTTCCTTGTATAAGGGATTTGCAGTCGGCAAGCCCTCACTCGTCGCGATTTTCACTGCACTTCCTCCTGCTGTCGTTCTCATTGTTGCTTACATATTGTGGAATGAGACAATTAATCATGCACAGATTAGTTCATTCGTCTTGATCATGCTCGGGATTCTCATTATTCGTTATACGAATGATCTGACACTGTCCGATCTAAAAGGTATTCAGTGGGCAGTTATAGCGATGCTCGCATTTGCGATTACCGATCTATCCTCGAAGCAATCTCAGCTGCTAGGCGGAGGCGTCCTTCCGACGCTATCGTTAATGTTCATAACAGGGACAGTTTTATTTTTCTTCTCTTGGTGGAGGCAACGAGAGCTTGTAAATCGTTCATCCGTAAAAATGTGGTCTGCCCGCCGCACCTTCCTATGGGGGATGATAGTAGGAACCACTCACGTTTCTGGGATGATTCTAGTGTTACCTGCATTTAAGTTAGGTGCCACCGGACTTGTATCTGCAGTGCTAGCTGCGAATGTTCTCTTATTCCTCTTGTTCTCGCGATTTTATTTAAAAGAACAATTCACACGCTTGCAGCTATTGGGGATTTCATTGGCCTTTATCGGGGTGATGTTGCTGCGGTTACTGGAATAGTCGGACGCTTTTGAGCTCCTAAGACCGTTTCGCGGTCTTGCAACATCCAGCGGAGCTACTTTTCACACTCCTAAGACCGTTTCGCGGTCTTGCAGCATCCGGTGGAGCTACTTTTGAGCTCCTAAGACCGTCTCGCGGTCTTGCAGCATTCGGCGGGCACGCAACTTCAATAACAAAGAGGGCTGTTTCAAAGCGTGCGCTTTGAAACAGCCCTCTTATTCAATCACTCACAAATAATAGATTATACCGTTGGTACTGCCAAACCAAGTCCTTCTGCAACTTTTTGTCCGTATTCAGGATCTGCTTTGTAGAAGTGTGCGATTTGACGCAGCTTAATATCGTCTCTCTCCACTGGCTTCATTGCGCCTACAATGTTCGCAACCAAGCGAGCGCGCTCTTCCGCTGACAACAAGCGATACAAATCACCTGCTTGTGTGTAGTGATCGTCGTGATCATAAGCAACACTATCCACATGACCGGATACTTCGTATGGTGAAATGCGATCCGCGGGGGATTCCTTCGCACCACCAAAGCTGTTCGGCTCGTAGTAAACTCCCGAACCTCCGTTGCTGTCTGGACGCATTGCGCCATCACGTTGATTGTTGTTCACTTCTGCAATTGGCTTGTTGATCGGCAATGTATTATGGTTTGCACCTACACGATAACGATGCGCATCTGCATATGCGAACAAACGACCTTGAAGCATTTTATCTGGAGAAGCTTCGATACCCGGCACGAAATTACCTGGGGAGAACGTCGCTTGCTCAACTTCAGCAAAGTAGTTTTCTGGGTTTCTATTCAAAACCATACGACCAACCTCAATCAATGGATAGTCCTTTTGAGACCACACTTTCGTTACATCGAACGGATCGAAACGGTACGTATCTGCATCTTCGAACGGCATCACTTGAATGGACAATGTCCAAGCTGGGAAATCACCCTTGTCGATCGCATTGAACAGGTCTTCTGTATGGTAATCAGGATTTTCACCTGCGAGCTTTGCTGCCAAGTTAACATCTAGGTTCTTTATGCCTTGCTCAGTACGGAAGTGATATTTCACCCATACACCGTTACCATCAGCGTTAACCCATTTGAATGTGTGACTTCCATAACCGTGCGTATGTCTTAGTGTTGCAGGAATACCGCGGTCAGACATGAGGATCGTCACTTGATGCAAAGATTCCGGAGACAACGACCAGAAATCCCATACTGCGGTAGGGTTTTTCAGGTGTGTTTGCGGATGACGTTTTTGTGTATGAATAAAGTCTGGGAACTTGATCGCATCACGGATGAAAAATACTGGCGTATTGTTACCTACGATATCAAAGTTGCCTTCTTCTGTGTAGAACTTAACTGAAAATCCACGTGGGTCACGTACTGTATCTGCGGAGCCCAGCTCACCTGCAACAGTGGAGAAACGAATGAACATCGGCGTTTTCTTACCTACTTCAGAAAGGAAAGCTGCCTTTGTATATTGTGTTACATCGTTCGTAACCTGGAAATATCCGTGTGCGCCCGCACCTTTCGCATGAACGACACGCTCAGGTACACGTTCACGGTTAAAATGCGCCAATTTTTCCAGAAGGTGAACGTCTTGAATGAGTGTCGGACCACGTCTGCCAGCTGTTAGAGAGTTCTGATTGTCGCCTACTGGAGCTCCTGTGCTAGTCGTTAGCTTCCTGTTTTCTGTACTCAATTGAAATCACCTCATAATAGAATTATAAACATAACTAAATGATAACAATTCTAAATAACAAGTCAAGAAGTAATTTATAATGATTATAATCTAGGGGTCATTCTCGTTGCTAGCTTAAATGATCATCCATGTTCTGATACCGTCTTTCCCCGGTATGAGGATTGAACCAAACACGCTGCTTAATATTAGTCGTAGGATCGATGAATATTTCATCTGTCGGGTGAAATCCATGAGTGGGCACAGCCTTTTGCTCTTTCAAACGGTTTCGGCGAAAATAATATGTAGCGATAATCGAGATAATGACGACTGCCGGACCGATGATAATATAGAGGAACACAAGAAATTCCATCCTATTCCCTCACAATCACAACTGCTGTTCCGTATGCGACGATCTCTGACATTGTCTGGCCGATCTCTCCTGAATCGAAGCGCATCATGACAATTGCATTCGCGCCCATCGCATGTGCGTTCTGTATCATCCGATCGATCGCTTGCTTGCGCGCATCCTCAATCATTTCCGTATATTCCTTAATCTCACCACCAAAGATGCTACGAATAGATGCGGTAATATTGCCTCCTAAACCTCGGCTTCTTACAACTACACCAAATGTTTGCCCTATTACACGATCGATGCGATGCCCTGCAATATTTTCTGTTGTAACGACTAACATTTTAACGCCTCCTATGCTCTGATTATATTCGAGTACACTACTATTTATTAGGTAAAGCTTGGTCCTTATAAGGAGAATAACCTTTAAGCGCATTTCAAGCCTAAATTCAACAAAAAAACTGGCACCCGTACAGTACAGACACCAGTTTTACATTAATGTTGTTTATCGTACTCACATATTCCGCAGAGCTATTTCACTACGAGAACCGGAATCGTTGCATGTTGCACAATGTTATGGCTCACACTACCGAGCACAAATTCACGAATCCCGCCCAATCCACGGCTACCAACTACAATCAGATCAGAACCATTTTTCTTCACGTAATCGAGAATAACTTCAGCAGCTCCACCGCGCAATAGTACAACCTCAGCCTTCACTCCGGCTTCTACTAGTCGGGATTTCGCATCTTCTAACGTCTTTTCCGCCAATTCATAATAGTCCTGGTTCACACTTACAGGCGCTGATACAAAGCCATCCGCGATGTACAACCTTGGAAAATCATAGCTATGCACAACTGTCAGCTTGGTATCTGGAAGTAACTTAACTAGTTCAACTGCTTTGTCTAGCGCCTTACTTGCTGCTTTGGATCCATCGAATGCGACTACAATGTTAGAGTACAGCATAGGAAAGCTCCTCTCTTATGTTGTAAAATCGTTTCCTATACTTATTATACCGCTTTCAAGAGCAGACAAGCAAAGTTGATTTCAGTCTTTCTACTTACTTATTTTCATAAAAACCGCTAAGTTCAACTGACGCGATCACATTGTCTTTCACAATCTCTTGAAAGCGTTCGTATGATACACGATTCATCAATTCAATCGACTCTACATTCAATGCGTACAAAATAAACTTGTATTCATGATCACCGGAGCCCACTGGCGGTTGTGGTCCACCAAATCCAACTGTGCCGAACGAGTTTTTAATTTCTAAACTTCCTGGAGGAATTTGTTCTGTCTTAGAAACCCCTTCAGAAAGCTCTCTCGTATCAGCCGGCATATTGGCGATTACCCAGTGTACCCAATTACCTGCAACCGGATGGAGATCTACCATAAACAGAGCAAGCGACTTCGTTCCTTCTGGTGGAGTACCCCAAGCGAGCGGAACGCTCAAATTTTTGTTGGTGTATGTATATTTAATATCAATCCGCCCCCCATCCTCGAAAGCCGATGAGGTTAGCTGGAACGGCATCACTTGTGCGGGTTCAGGCTGTGCTTGAGCCGTTTCTGTTTCATCCGATTCATTAGACTTTCCAGAACAACCTACGAGGGTGAGCACAAAAGCAAAAATGAGCATCAAAGATAACGTCATGTTACCCTTGACTAGATTTTTGTCCTTTATTTTCATTGTATTCACCCCCTTTCAAATCGAACTAGCCTTTCATAAATGCATAGTAAAAAGCATCTTCTGGCACATCGTGATGTAGGGAAGCGAATTGTTCGTATAGGGAGCTCATAAGCTCAGAGCCTCTCCAGCCTATCGGAAGAAACGGTTCGGGCAGCATCGGATCAAGAATCGCTAGCCCCCCCATACGTTCACCTAACTCCAAATATTTTATGAATATCTGTAATGCGTCTTTTTGTTCCTTCAAACGGTTAATAGTCGGGAAATATTCATTCTCAAACCATACCCATACTTCGTCCTGTGATGAGCGCACCTCATCCAAATTCCACATCGAGGCCGCCCGTTCACGTGTCATCTCAAAATGCTGCAGCTGTCCCTTCATCTGCGTCACATGCGACTGTAGCTCAAGCTGTTCAGCTAATCGATTAACTTCATCTACATAGTTCCATGGGGAAATGTATGTGTTCTTATGCAACGGCGCAAATCCTAAGTTCGTTAATTGATTGCGAAGCTGATACCGTTTAGCTCGATCTACATCTGGAATTTCGAAGGTGACCAGCTGCCATTCTCCGTCCCACTGATTGCTATAGTGATAATAGCCTTTGTTCGCAACCGCAGATAATGTGCGCTGTCCATGATCTGTAATCGAATAGCGCGATCGTTCCTTCGCCTCTATATAACCGAGCTTCTTTAGACGAGAGACTGCGTTGCGAATCGATTGCTGCGTATAGCCGCGAGCGGTATAAATTTCGATGAACTGCTGAATCGAGATGGATGGAACACGAGTCAGCAGGAACAAAATTTGTTTTTCAAAAGAAATCATATGTACCTCCTATTTATAATATATAAATTACGTTTCGTCAAATTTAAGTTATAAGTTTTGATTTCATCTCACACTATCACACATTCTCAACTCTATTATATGTAAGATCACATATTTGCGGTGGAAAATCTAATTCACATATCCTACCTCCGACGGGGATTGGCTCCGCCATACGACTGTTGTTGCCATCTTCGCTTGATGTTAATTTTTATTTAGCAGATAAAACAAATTATGGCGGGTGTTAAATATGAGAGTAAGATCGAGCAGCGTACGTATGTGGACATTTGGAATATTGGCTTTCCTTGCCGTAGCGATTGGAATGTATGCATTAATATTATACGGATCGCCAGATCGCTTGCGAGAGCAACCATTCACGACAGAAAAGGGGACTCTTCCTGCGCTATGGTATTCCGTGCTGTGTGCGCATGCCATTTCAGCTGGACTTGCGCTTATTATCGGTTGGTTACAGTTTGTTAAAAAAATACGCCATCGTTTCCCGAATATCCACCGCATGATTGGCTACTTTTACTCCGCATTCATTGTCATCGGGGGCATAACCGGATTATACCTTGCCTTTTACTCGAATGGAGGCTGGAGTGCACACCTTGGCTTTGCAATGCTGTCGACTCTCTGGTTATACACACTCTATCGCGGCATCAATAGTGTTGTGATGAAGCGTGATCACGTCGAGCACGGAAAATGGATGATACGAAACTATGCGCTTTCCTGTGCGGCCATTTCACTTCGATTATATACAGGCGCTTCTGCTGGACTGCTAGGATTAATGGACACGAACGAAACGTTTGTGGTCATTGCATGGCTATGCTGGGTGCCTAACCTTTTCATTGCAGAGTTAATCAATAGCAAGCATAAACGCCTTCAGCGTCCTTATAACTCAGAAATTCGACAATAATCGATAAAATTCTACGAATAACACTTGCCAACCTCCTCCCGTACTAGGTAGAATCAACAAGGATATTTATTATCATACCTATACCTAAGTTGGAGGAATACAACCCCATGAAGCGTGTTATTGGCGTTCACGAAAGACCACCGCTCGGATCGAGCTTGATGCTGAGCATCCAACATCTATTCGCTATGTTCGGCTCAACGGTACTTGTTCCCAATCTATTAGGCGTAGATCCCGCGATCTGTCTCCTAATGAACGGGTTTGGCACGTTGCTATACTTATGGATTTGCAAAGGGAAAATCCCCGCTTATCTTGGATCGAGCTTCGCTTTCATCGCACCCGCTGGAGCTGTAATCGGTCAGTATTCAACTCATGGTGATGGTTATTCCGCAGCGTTAGGCGGATTCATCGTCGCAGGCTTGCTCTTCACTTTGCTGGCATTTGTTATTCATGTTGCAGGTACGGGCTGGATTAACGTCGTATTCCCACCTGCAGCGATGGGCGCGATTGTAGCCGTAATTGGATTAGAGCTTGTTCCTGTGGCAGCAAGAATGGCTGGCTGGATTAAGCCTACTGATGCAGCCGCAGACTGGACGCCTGATCCAGAGCTCGTCACGATTTCAATAATTACCATTGGGGTAACGATTTTGGGCTCTGTGCTATTACGCGGATTTATGCGCATAATTCCGATATTATTCGGTATCGTTACAGGCTATGTCGTTGCGTACCTAATGGGATATGTTAAGTTTGACAAAGTGTCTGATGCGGCTTGGTTTGATCTTCCGACCTTCACTACTCCGACATTCGAGCTCGCGGCGATCCTTACAATTTTACCTGCTGCGTTAGTCGTAGTCGCTGAGCATATCGGACACCTCATCGTCACTGGCAACATTGTCGAAAAGGATTTATCCAAAGAACCAGGACTTCACCGTTCGATGCTCGGCAACGGGATATCGACGATGATTTCCGGCTTCGTAGGTTCAACTCCAAACACTACATATGGTGAGAATATCGGTGTTCTCGCGATCACACGCGTTTACTCCACATTCGTTATCGCTGGCGCTGCAGTAATTGCCATCGTGCTTTCATTCCTTGGAAAGTTCTCCACGCTAATTGCGAATATCCCGCAACCAGTTATGGGTGGCGTATCGCTATTGCTATTCGGAGTCATCGCAGCATCGGGCTTCCGGATGCTCGTCGAATCCAAAGTCGATTATAGTAAACCTACGAATCTGTACCTCACAATCGTTGTACTTGTAACGGGTCTTAGCGGTGTAGAAATTAAAGCAGGCAGCTTCTCCCTCTCTGGTATGGCGCTTGCAACTGTCGTTGCCATCGTATTCAGCCTACTCTTCAAGCTCTTCGAAATCTCTCGCATCTCGAACGACAATGAGGAACAAGGGCACTAGATTGTACAAAAAAAGCCTGATCTCGACCGTGTTTATACGGGGATCAGGCTTTTTTCAACGAATTTGAATGTTAACGTCTCCATAGATCCGAGCAGGGTAGTCTTCAATCGTTAACGTGATTGGGCTTTGTTGTTCGACTTTCTCAATAAAATATTGATAATATTCGTTCGAGCTCTCCGAACGATTAGATTCAAACGTTTGGCCTGTTGCGTCCGTATAGCTGTTTTTGAATAGATTGTAGGAACGCATCTCATCATTGCGTAGGTTGAAAATTAACCCTCTCTCGTTCCAAAGCTCCCGCTTCGATGTGGATTCTAAGCTCAACAACGAGTCCGGTCTAGAAAGCAACTTCATCTCGTCTAGATCAACGCGAACCTCAAGCTTGCTTTTATCCAACGCCCTTATGCTACGCGCCCGCAAATAGAGCTCTTTAGGCTTCAGAAAGTAGTTGCTCTGGAAGTAAAGAATCGTCCGATTCTCGTCAATTTGACTCGCTGAAACTCCATTCATGATCGTACCGAAAGCTTCACCCTTTTCATCTACTAATCGAATATCATCAAAGTAAAACAGCTTCTTCGTATTCGCTGCATCATACTCTACTTCGATTCCGATTCTTGTTGGGTAGACGGTCATCTCACCGAACGTTATGTGTTGACCTTCTACTGTAACTGTCTTATTAATCGCAATTGTCTCATACATTCCCTCGAACTTCTCTTTATCAATTGGAATGTTGAAGTGGTAGACGGCATCTCCCTGCTTCACTGATTTGTCGTATGGACTTAACTTCATCTCTAGCTCCAGATGGTTAGGAAGCTGCGTGCCCTCCTGCAGGTTCATGTCAATACTCCCCTGTTTAAGTTCCCACACTTCATCAAATCCTGAATTTCCGTAGGAAAGTCCATACTGTATGTCTCCACTGTTCACGATTTTCGCTTCGTCCAGGTAGACAGCACCCTTTCGTCCGTCCATATTGGTCAGTGTATAGAAAATCATAACCCGCGATTCATCCGCAACAACCCCATCGATCGTCACCTTAATGCCGTCAATATCCTCGTATAAACTGACCTTTTGCATGAAATCATTTTCGAGAGCGAGCTGAAGTCCCTTATCATATTGAATCAGTTCGACTATGGAGCCTAACACCGGAATTTCCTTCACGAATGCCGCAACAGCAGGAGAAAATCGAACGGACAGCACGATTACGATCAGCAGTGTACATGCAGAATACGCACATAATCGCACAAGTTTGCGTCTTCTTCTCCGTTGCTTGGCACGCGACATCCCTTGTCGAATTGCTTCATCTATGCCTTGAGGGAAAGGGAGATTTCCCAAATGCTCTCTCATCGCCTCTAGTTGTGGCCATTCATGCGGTTGATTTTCTTGTCCGTGTTCATGCCTCTCATCCATCTAGCTCGCCCCCTTTCTTCATATGCAGACGCAATCCGCTCAAAGCTTTGTGCAGCCAAGTCTTTATCGTACCTTCAGGCTTTTGCAACGTTTTTGCGATCTCAGTGATCGTCAGATCGTGATAATATTTCAACTGAATAACAGTCTGATAATGTGGATCTAGCTGATCGACTGCAAATTCGAGCTGCATTCGTTCTAGCAGGGCGTGTTCTTGACTTTCCACAGGAGATTCCCGAGGGTGTTGGTGCTCTTCTTTTCTACGTGCTAGCTTCTTAATCTCGTCCGCACAATAGTTAAGCAATATTCGAATCAGCCAGCTGCTAAAATAGGATGGCTCCTTCAGCTTACCCAGCTGCACATATGCGCGAAACGTCACCTCTTGAATCGCTTCAAGTGCATCCGCCTCATTTTTCAAATAGGAAAATGCTATGCGGTACAGTTGCTCTCTATGATGAACCATGAGACTGTAAAATGCCTCGTCATCGCCTTGTCTAGCAGCCCTGATCAACTCTTCATTACTCACGACCGTCCTCCCCCGATTGCAAATCATCTAACTATTAGACTCTGTAGATCACCAAACAGTTTTATTCTTTATGGAATAAACCAATTTATATTATCATTGCTAATTTATGGACTGAATAATCTCGGATAACATGCTAATATGATGCAATATATAGTATAAAATACCATCACACACAGACATAGGAGGACAATCCATTGCTGTATTATGATACATCCTACCCCTTGATGGAACAACTCTCTGCTGATGATTGGGAGCTGTTGAACCCCGAAATCGTGGAACAACACTATGAAGCAAATAAACTGATCTTAAAGCATGGAGAGGTCAGTCAAAATGTACATATTATATTATCAGGACAAGTTCGGGTATTCATTGAACAAGAGAGTAAAGTCGAGCTAGCTCTGCTAGAGCGAGGGCATTTCTTCGGGGAGATGTCTTGCTTAACTGGCGACCCTATAAGCGCCCATGTAGAAGCAGTAGACGAAGTGCATTCACTAGTTGTCTCTCGAACAGGAATGCTGCTATTAATGGATAAGAACACAGACTTCCGCAAGCAAATGATTGAAGCGATGATCAAACGGATCCAGAATTCCAATCAGCGCGTACTAGAAGAGCATACAAAAACGCATTTGCTGATGAAGCAGCAGGAATCCGAGTCGCAAGAACGCTATGGCGAGCTTATCGGCAATAGTCCCGCCATGAAAGAGCTGTTCATCGAAATTGATCGTCTTTCGATGAGTGAGGAGCACGTAATCATTGTCGGTGAGGGGGGCACAGGTAAAAACAATATCGCCAGAAAGCTTCATTATTCAGCAACCAATGGTTTGTATCCGATCCTTACTATTCATAGCGAGGACTTTGACCTACTGAATTGGGACACGAAGGTGCGCGCAGCTAAAGGCGGCACAATTATCATTGAACGAGCTGAACAACTCCCTCACTCCGTGTTGCAGGGGTTAATCGACAACGAGCAGCAGACACGAATTATTTTTACCACAGCGCAGCGACTAGGTATTAGCAACGTTGCAACACTTTATGTTCCTCCACTACGAGAGAGAAATGAAGACATTCCTCTGCTGGCCAAATCCTTCTTGAGCAAGGAAGGCGTTGCGTATGTAGATGATGCTATCTCCTCAGATGCCCTACGTATGCTTAGTCTCTTTCCTTATTTAACGAACAACGTTGAAGAACTAGAGTCTGTTGTGAAAGAAGCCTACATTCTTAGTGAAGGTCGCACCATCCATAGCAATCATTTGCGCTTTGGGCGAGCTCGCAAGCCGGGTGAACGTCCTAAGATCGGTTTAGCGTTAGGTAGTGGCTCTGCGCGAGGAATGGCTCACCTGGGTGTCCTTAATGTGTTAGAGGAAGAGGGAATCCCGATTGACATGATTGCTGGCACGAGTGCCGGCTCACTCGTCGGAGGGGCCTATGCTGCAGGAATGTCCGTTGCAGATTGTACTCGAGTGCTGTCCACGATTCGCTGGGGGCATCTGGTCCGTCTCACTTTTCCGAAGCGCTCATTCGTTCATAACACTCCAATGATCGGATTTATTGAGCAGCATCTAGGCAAAAGGCAGATTGAGAGCTTGCCGATTCCTTTTGCAGCAGTAGCCTCCGACACTTTGACAGGCGAAGCCCATATTATGCGAAGTGGCTCGCTTGCTCATGCAATCACCGCAAGTACAGCGATTCCTGCAATTATGCGTCCGGTACATCACCAAGAAAAGCATCTTTCCGATGGCGCGGTCGTTCATCCCGTTCCCGCTGCACTCGTAAAAAGTATGGGAGCAGACATTGTGATTGCCGTGAATGTGTGTGCGGAATCTTTCAACAAAGGTGCTGCCAAAAATTTTGTCGATTCACTATCCAATACCATTGATATGATGAGTGCGAAGATGGTCAAAGAAGAACTGCAACTGGCGGATGTCATCCTTCGGCCGGAGCTTGGTTTTAATCAGATTAGCTTCAAGGACGCGCCATTTTGCATTGCTGCAGGCGAAGCTGTCACGAGAGATGCAATTGAGCGGATTCGAATGAAATTTCACTAATCTGACATTTACATTTTAACTAAATATATCCATACTGGAATTGAAAAGCATTGATGCGTAACAGCCGGTGTCGATCCTTTTGAGGAGGTGCGCGATGAACGCCCCAGCCATCATTACCGCGTGTATTTTGCTGTTGATTGGGTGCTTACATTTCTACTGGGCATGTGGAGGAAGATGGGCGATGCACTACACCATCCCTACAACAACATCCCAGCAGCCAACCATTGCTCCAGGGTCATTCGTCACCTTCGTTGTTGCATTTCTTTTGTTCGGCGCTGCATTGCTCATTATGATTCAAAGTGACTTATTGTCACTTGAGGAATTACAGCCGTATGTGCGAATTGGTTGCTGGATCTGTGCTATTGTGTTCGGTATTCGCAGCATTGGCGACTTCAACTATCTCGGACTATTCAAGCGCGTTAAAGGCACACTCTTCGCCAAGTATGACACTAAGCTGTTTTCACCCCTTTGTATCTGGTTATCATTGAATTTCTTCTATGTATTATTACGATAAAATAGGGCCGAGGCGGTGCTAGCTTGTAGCGGTAGCCAATATCTCAATCCTTCGCGGACACCTGATCCCTTATTCGCACCAAAAACACCGTTATGAGTTCATCTCTGAAGATTTAACAGATCTCCTGTCCGTAACATTCTCAATAACTGGCTTCACGCCATTATCAACGGATCTCTTGTCCGCAAAGATTCCATTGTGCGCGACCTCTCTTTGTTATGGCCATTAACCGTTATAGCGCTCACATTCGTCTACTCGTATATTAAAACAACAGGTACGACATTTAATATCGCACCTGTTGTTTTTGTTCCTATTTAATTCATTATTTGTGCTCCCGCTTCGGTAAGCACACTAGCGAGCTGTGCTCTGCCGGTTGAATTCGCTAGATAGAGCATGCGATTTTTTTGCGCTTGCGTAAGTGGATCAAGACTTGTTTGATAATTGCTGACTAACAGTTCAAACTTATTCAGATTCTCTTCATTGGGATTCCAAGTAGCTATATAGTATGCAGAAATAATTATCTTTTGTTTCGCTGTCGGATCAGGTACAGATAATGCATGATGGAAGATGATGTTATGTTCACTCACGTCTAGCTCGACGAGTTTCAACGACTCCCCATTCGGATCCGCCCCATGCGAGAGCATCCAATTTAACCACTTATATGAATCCTCAATATTTTGAGAATACGTATATACAATATCATCATTCGATGGCCTAAAGCCCGCCTCATAGAGAATCTCGGCCAGTTCAAAGGACGGCGCTGATTTATATTTGATTACAGGCTGCTTTCTTGTAGGATCGTAAGTGTAGGTTAAAATTTGACGATGTGCAAGTCCCACATAAGAATCTTTAAACGTGGTCTCCGGTACATGGGTAGGATTAACCTTGCCACTTTCTATCATTAGCTTCACAATATCGATCCGTCTAAGATTGATTGCCTTCTCAAAAAAGTTGTTATACGGTATTAATAAATTCGTAGATAGCTCGATTGCTACCTTCGCCCACTCGGCACTTTTCTGTTGATAGAACACGTATTCAAGCGCAGCTTCAGGCTTAACCCGCTTCTCCTTCAAGATTCTCTCGAACTTGGAGAGGTCGTCTGCTTTCAAAGCATTTTCGAGCTCTGCACCGTAATCCACGATTAATAATTGGCTCATCTTACTGTCCCATTTTGAACTAATTTGAGGGTCCAAGAGCATGATTGTTTTTACAGAGATATATTTAATCCCTTTATTAATCAGCAGTTGATGTGGTAATTTGATCTTCATATCGGTATCTTGTATGGCCTCTATTGATCCAAAGGAAAGCACGTACTTATTCCAAAATTTATTGAGAGTTAGCGTGCTCGAATCTGCGCTTAACGAAACGCTGAAGCCGAGCGATCTAAGTGCATTAATGGGAACATATAGACTTCCATTGACCATAATTGGCGCAGATTCTTTTGGCATCGCCTTGCCATTAATGCTAAGTGCGATGGCTTGTTGTGGTTGCTTTGTAGTTGCTGCATACACAGGAACTGCGGTAATGAATAGCAAAAGTGCACATACAACAACAAAACTACGTTTCCAGATCATCATCCGTTCGCTCCCTTATCTTTTGAATACATCCAATAATTTACTCTATTATACTTTTAAACCTGATTAAATACTATTAAATCCCTATTTAAATAGACTTTTCCTATGAAGCTCACACTCTCGCAGCCACTTTCTGAGCGATCATTGTCGACATTGCATGTTGATGCGGAATGCCGGAAGAGTTACAATCGAACACCACTTCTGCACTGTCCTTAATTAGCCAATCGTAATAATTCCCCAGCAATTCGCCTGATTGCCATACCGATGCGTTGGGCTCCTTCTCAGGTGGCGGTGCGATAAAGGGCTTCGTCACAAACACGTTAAAAACGTGCAATCCCTGCTGATTTGTATACTGCTTATAGTTGCTGAAGATTTGCTCCCGATATTCGGGCTGAATGTAATGTAGCACCCCGCTAGAGAACAAAATATCGAAAGGTGAGTTTAATCTGTAGTCCAGGATGTCTGCTTTAAACACATTTACATGCACACCTGCTCGATCTGCTAATCTCTTCGTCTTCTCGATTCCTGCATCCGAAATATCGAGGGCTGTTACCTCATAACCATTTCTAGCAAAGAATACCGCGTCTTTGCCTTCACCACACCCTATATCCAAAAGCTTGAGCGGCTTGCCAGGTGGCATGAGCTTCAGAATCTCATAGCATACGGAGTTAGGCTCGACCCCCCAATAATATTCGGACGACCTATACTCTTCTTCATATATGGACACTATCTTATCCTGAGAGATGTACCCCAGGAGCTTATCCACGCTGACTTCCAAAATTCTAGATAGCTCAGGCAGCAACGCAATATCTGGCATCGTCTGTGCATTCTCCCACTTTGACACGGCTTGGAACGTTAATCCGAGTCTTTGTGCGAGCTCCTCTTGTGTAAACCCTCGTTCCTTCCGATAGCGGTAAATATTCCTCGCTAAGTTCATTTTCACTGGCAATTCATCCTCTCTTTACATTCATTGTAATGAGGCTGATGACGATCAACAATAACGTATTATTTGAGATTTGAACGTATTCAACCTACAGTTGAATCAGATGCGTGATGTAATTACGGATTAATCGCAAAAATAGAATGAATGTTGCCTTCTGGATCAGCAAAAAATCCCGTCGTGTGACCCCACGACATCACCTTGGGCTCAGTAATCGAAGTCGCCCCTTTAAATACCCACTCATTGTAGATTTCTATAACTTCCTCTGGAGTGGCACATTGAAAATTAAGCTCGAACGCCTGTCCCTTCCGTTCCTCAATAAAAGTAAAATGGCTATTCGTGTTATCCGACATTAATGGCTTTGAACAAATTGCAACCCGAACGCCAGCATTATTAAATTCTGCATAATGATCTTCATTCACGATAATCGGAAATCCGATAACCTCATGATAAAATCTCGCTAATCCCCGCACATCATTTGAAAGCACCGTAATCCCCTCTAATTGAACCCTCATCCGCAAACATCCCCCGCTTCATTTTTATGTAGTTAATGTTATTTACCAAACTATTACTTAGATAAATTACGGCAACAGGCGTTACTTTTGTGGGCCGCAAAAAACCTACCTCGTAACAAGCACAGGTAGGTTCCTACTTTATCGACTTACTTTTTCACAATCGGTATCCAAACCTCGCAGCGATAATCTTCAGCAGTTGTGTCCCCTGGAGGATATACTTCTAATTCAGGTGTCCCCGCATGCTCATATCCAGTCGCAGGAAACCATTCTTGATAAATACGGTTGAACAATCGTTGGATCGCTCCAGGCATAGGTCCAACTGATGTGAAGATTGCCCAGTTCGCAGCAGGGATCGTCATCAAGACAAATTCATCTGGAATGTCTGTCGTTTCCGTTCGACCCGCAATCAAATATGTGAACGTTTCATCACCTAGCTCCATACCTGTGATGACGCCCAGTACGTTCCGATCACTAATAACAGAGCAAAGCCGATTGACCAACCCATTGCGATGACTTTCCTCCCAAAACCTCGTAATGTCCCGTAAATTTTGCCCATCCTCGCATGTCGTTTGAATCGCCTTGCCTGCAACAATGAACGCTTCTTTCTCTACAATTTGATAGTTCATATCCTGATCTCCCTTCAATGTGAGTTGGAAAGTGATGCGGGGGAATGCTTTCAAATTTACGCCTACCATTCGCGCTTGCGAGGGTGCGATTCCATGAATCTTGCGAAATGCTTTAGCGAAGGACTCCGGCGAATCATAACCGTACTTAAGCGCAACGTCGAGCACCTTCGTACTTGACATGACCAGCTCCTGTGCTGCTAACGTTAATCTGCGCTTTCTCATATACTCGCCCACCGTCATGCCTGTTACCATATGAAACATTCGCTGAAAGTGAAAAGGGGACGAGGTGGCCGCTCTTGCAATCTCTTCAATTCCGATACGCTCCTCCATGCTGTTCTCGATCAAGTCTAGCGCGGACTGCATCTGTTTCAACCATTCCATTCGCATCACCTCCTTCTGTCTATCATCCTATCATCGATTGTTCGAGCACTCCTGTCATTTTGTGCGAACTTTGAACAGCTAAAGGGGGGAGGTGGTTACATCTGTAATCGTATTTCGTTCATTTAATCGTATTTACATTATCTTCTACAAACAGCATCCATACACCTTTATAGAGGGGGCATTTAAGTCGGTTTTACCGACTTAAATTAGAATGCGGAGCGAGTTTGGAGCATTTAAGGCGGTTTTTCCGCCTTAAATCGGTGCGCGGGGCCAGTTTCGGCTAAGTCAGGCTCACGGTTTTCCAGCGTAGCTCGACTGAGCGAAGGGGATAGTGGTCAAATGAGGTACAACATAAAGAAGGACGCCTCGAGGCGTCCTTCTATCATCGCAAGGGCAGGAGCCTTGCTACTTGCCCATATTTGCTTTATTTTCACAAAGTCATCGCACCTATTACACGCTCAATGCTTCCTTCGTATATTTTACAGGAATAATAATCGGAAACCCATCCTCAAAGCGAACCGTTGCATCGATCCGGTACACCTCTTTCAAAAACTGTGCGGTTAGAACATGCTTGGGCACACCCGTCTGAGCAATCGCCCCCGACTTCATCGCAATCATATAATCGCTATACACCGTAGCCTGATGCAGATCATGCAGCACCATCACAATGGTGATTTGATATCGCTCATTGATGTGCCGGAGCATCTCCATCAACTCAATCTGATGTGAAATATCGAGATACGTTGTTGGCTCATCCAAAAGCAATATTTCCGTCTTCTGTGCAAGTGCCATCGCAATCCGAACACGTTGCTGCTCCCCACCGGACAAGGCGTAATACATTTTATCCTGAAATTTGCTCGTGCCTGTCGCTTCCATCGCCCACATGATCGCCTCTTCATCCGCCCCTGAGCTACGGAATTGAAATTGATGCTGATACGGCGCTCGACCGAAAGCAATAAATTCCTTCACTGTGACATCAGGCACCGAATCCTTCGATTGTGGTAGCATCGTCACCGTCTGAGCAAACTCCTTCTTCTTAAAACACTGCAACGGCTGATTATTAATACGGAGATCCCCGGATTGGCAGCGAACAAGCTGAGACACGACTTTGAGGAACGTCGATTTGCCTGAGCCATTCGGTCCGACGATAGAAGTCATCTTTCCCTTCGGAATTGAGACGCTAACGTCCTTTAAGTTAAAGTCGTCCAAGCAATAACAGACTTGGCTGGCTTCTATCGCGTCCATCGCCATCAATCTCCATTTCACCAATAAAATAATATCCCCTCTTTATAATAATGATATTCATTATCGATATCAATGTCGAACACTTAATTGACCGATCATGGAGATATCCTTGGATATGCCGAACGACTAATTAAATCATTATGGAAGTGCGCTTGCGAGGTGTACACATAGGGTGCAAGCCACAATGTGCCAATTCCAAACGTTAAACCACATAACAGAGCCCATCCGATGAAAGTTAGTATCAGAACAAATAAGCGAAGCTTGTGTCCCACCATTAGGTCTTTGCTCCGACGGATCGCCTCAAGCGCCCCAATACCCGGATTATCTCTGAGTATGTAATACGCTTGAGAGTAGCGGAAAGCAGCAATAATCCCCGGAATTATGAGCAATAGCGACCATAAGAAAATAAAAATACCCATGAGCAAGCCAAGCAAAAAAGTGTCCATAAATCGTGAAAATCCACTGAATAAAGTTTCTGTCGACGGCCGCTCACCACGCGATAATGCGAGAAAGAAGGAATATAACCCGAATGAGAGCACCCCTGACAAGACGACGTTTGCAAGCCATCCAATGACCGGGACTAAGCCAAAGAAACCTATACCCATCATGATCACATAATACAGTAAGAAATGCAGTACCGCCGATGCCCAATTACCCCTTAAACTTTCGCGCGCCTTCGCCCTAATCTCCGCACTCGTTGGCATAGACTTATCCCACCCTTACGCTCATCCAATTTTCCTTTCCTCTAATTAAATGAGAGTGGGTAAAATTTTATGCATAGGTGTCTACTAGCTATCTATCTTCATTTGAGATCCTTGAAACTAGGGCGCACGATTCGCTATGCGAGCAATTTCATTGGATGTAATCGTTTCGGGTGCATCGACTCCATTCGCCACATTGATCATCGCTTGCGCCACTGTTCGTCCTGCAATCGGTCTATATTTTCCAAACAGCACTCCGGGAAGCAACTTCGCTAATCCCATTGCAAACTTCTCACCCGTCCGATGCTCTTCTCGTTCTCCCAGCAACAGCGAAGGCTGGAAGAGGTGCAGCTTGGATAAATTGAGAGCTTTCAAATCAGCTTCGAGCCGCCCTTTCACCTGATTGTAAAACACCGCCGATTTAGCATTTGCCCCCAACGCGGTTACGACCAGCACTCCGTCCGAACCGTACCGCTCTGCAAGTTGCCCTAATCCTAACGGATAGTCGTGATCTACTCTACGGAAGTTGTCCTTCGTCTTCGCCTTCTTAATCGTTGTCCCCAGCGTGCAAAAAACGAACGCCCCACGGAATAATTCAGGGGGTAATGCATCTAGCTGTTCGAAGTCAACGACCACCTGCTCCACGCGAGGGTGATTGTCCCATGCCGCTACGCGATTACGCACAAGCACGGTAACCGCATCGAAGCTCGCATCTTTGATTAACTGCTCCACTAACTCCCGCCCAACCATGCCTGTTGCTCCAGCAATGAGTGCCTTTTTCATCAAATCGCCCTCCATCTCGATATCTTTCCAATTCCTATAATTCAAATTGATTAAGTTATTATTCATCGCCATGATCACCTTACATTATAATACATCTACCAGAAAACCGGAGAGGACTTTGCACCGGTACAACGCTCGTAACCTAAATCAAGCCAAAGCTGTGGAAGCTTTGGCTTGATTTCATTCATTTGCGTAATTGTAAACAACCTACCTTCCGTCACACATACTTAAGCATGTTGAAATAAATGAGCCTTAACCTTTTCCACAGCTTCAGGTGTCCGATGTATATGAACAACCTCGTTCACATCGAACTTATTGCCATCTAGATCATAGAAGACGAAGTTAATGCCACAGCTATCCCGATCCGCAAGATCATCAACACGAACTTCATTAGACTTGAGATGATCGTACAAATGTTCAATCTCTCTAACCTCAAAGGTAAATCTGAACATGGGGTACCCTACTTTGTTGGGAAATTGATTGTCGATCTCCCCTTCGGTTTCCACCAAGTGTAGCCATTGTCCACCAGATAGCTTTAAAATCACTTGCGCTTCAGCCGGGTTAAACGGGACCGCATATTCTAATCCAAAATTCCGTTGCCACCACTCCGCTGATTTTAATGGATTTTTCACTGGTACATATACGGAACAAATACAATTCAATGCGTTACCTTCCCACTTCCGTTGGACTTCTGACATGTTAACCATCCTCATTTCCGTTATTTACTTTACTTCTATATAAACGTAATAAAAGAATGTAACCAAACACTTAAATCACAATTATTTTGAAACGATATGAAATAAGTTGCCGTCAAAATCTCTGAAAGTGAAATGGAGGCTGCTGCCCGATGCTTGAAGCTTCGTTAGGCGAATTCCTTCTCTATTCAATCCTATGTAAGCTTTATAAATTTGATCGGGGTCTCTTCTTTGAAAAGCGTCCACTAACGCGTCAAAATTTACAGGTTGGCCTGAGCGGTTAGGTAATGTTTTTTCTAAAACAGGGTTTTGAGCCAGCTCCCTAAGCTTCCGCCTAGCTCGTCCAATATAAACTTGAGCTGCGGCCTCTTTCATTCCTATGAAGCCCGCAGTTTCTTTGGCCGTAAAGTCAAACACATCCATGAGTAAGAGGATTACAGCCATTTTAGGAGGTAGCCGTTCAGCCAATTGCTCCAACAATTCTCTGCTCGATAGCAATGGATCAAGTGAACTCGCTTCATGGCTTTGCGCATAGGGCACAGTAGTCATGCGTGCCTTTCTCTGCAGATCGATCCAACTGTTTTTTACGATGCGATAAAGAAAAGCCTTCGTAATAGACCGCTCCGGACTATTTCTTATTGCCTCATTTAGCTTTAACCATGCATCCTGCGTCAAATCCTCTGCATCCCAATGATTGCGAGTCAAATGCATGCTGTATTGATGTAAAATCGGTTTCCAGTCCATAATCGATATTTGCCTTCACCTCTACACGATTCCTCATTACTAATCGTTATCCGATTCTACATAATGTTGAAGTGCTGATAGCTTGTTGTCCCAGTAGCGCTCGAAGAATGCCAGCCATTGTTTCAGCTCGCTAAGCGGTTCAGGACGAAACCTGTAACGTGTTTCTCTTCCTACCTTCTGTCTGTCGACTAGCCCCGCATCGAACAGAACATTAAGGTGTTTGTTGACCGCAGTCCGACTCAGCTCAAAGCTTTTCGTCATAGCTGTAATCGGCATTTCCTTTTCCGCAAGCATTTGGACTAGTTTGCGACGAGTCGGGTCCGCAATCGCCTGAAATACATCCATCTCTGTATTATGCTTCAACAACTGAAGGGAGCTTCTCTTGGACAATTTTTTCCCACCCACCATTCATGAAGCCACGAACTGCTTGATGCGACTGACCAAACTCGGTAACCTTGTCTGCATCCCATCCCGAATGAATCAAGGTGAACTCGGTTTTCCCGCCTAAATCTTTCAGCTCGAAAGTAAGCTGCCAATCCTTGCCCCAATTAAAGCCAACTTTATTCGGAGGATCAAGCTCTGTTACTTTACAAGGCGAGTCGCCATATGGACCTGCATGAAGAATGAATTCATGTCCAATTATCGGTTCGAAGGTGCTCGGCATCCACCAAGCTGCCATGCCTTCTGCTGTTGAAACAGCTTTCCATACTTTTTCAATAGGTGCGTTTAAAATAATCGTTTGACGGATTTCCTGAAGGGGTTCATTAGTTTGCATCGATATGCCTCCGCGTATATTATAACACCTATAGGTGTTACGATTATTATAACACCATTGCGTGTCATGTCAACGCGTTGGTCTACTCTTAGAATCAAGAGATAGAATATGAAACCGAGAGATAAGGCAAACGTATTATTTGTTCATAATATGCTTTTCGTTATGGGATACTTACTATACACAAACTCCAGGGGGGAGTAACTATAAATGGGATTTGAATTGTTGATGGAATACGCCTGGGTACTGCTGGTACTCATTGCCCTTGAAGGATTGTTAGCCGCTGACAACGCCCTTGTATTGGCGATTATGGTTAAGCACTTACCGGAGAGTGAGCGCAAGAAAGCTTTGTTCTATGGTCTTGCCGGCGCCTTTGTCTTTCGCTTCGCTTCATTGTTCGCGATTTCGTACTTGGTCGATGTTTGGCAAGTTCAAGCAATTGGGGCGATCTATCTTTTATTTATTGCATCGAATCATATTTTCCGAAAAGTCATCGTCAAGAAGGGCGAGCGCGATGCGGAAAAGAAATCAGAGTCTGCTAAGAAAAAAAGTGGATTTTGGGTCACCGTACTTAAAGTTGAAGTCGCAGATATCGCATTCGCGATTGACTCCATCTTGGCTGCAGTTGCTTTAGCTGTAGCATTGCCAACAACGAATTTGCCTAAAATCGGCGGTATGGACGGCGGGCAATTTATCGTTATTTTCCTTGGTGGCTTTATCGGTCTTCTGATCATGCGTTTTGCTGCAAATATGTTCGTTAAGCTGCTTCACAGCAGACCTTCGCTCGAAATCGCAGCATTCGTCATCGTCGGTTGGGTTGGAATCAAGCTATCTGTTCATACGCTGGCACATCCATCACTAGACGTTATACCCCATGATTTCGCTGAATCAACAGGATGGAAGCTGACATTCTATGTTGTGCTTATCCTTATTGCAGTAAGCGGTTGGTTTCTGTCCGGTCGTAAGGACGATGAAAAAGAGGTAAATGCCGCTTAACCTTAGAGTGCAATTAGAATATTTAAGGCAATCGATTGATATTGTAGTGACTCATTTTGAGGGTAACCCTAAAGGTGCCCTCTTTTCTATTACATGAATGTAAAATAAACTTGACATAATGAATGTTATACATTACATTATTAACACAATACCTTACTTATTGAATAGTTAATTTTATAGGAGGAGTTATGCATGTCTTTTCAAGAAAAAAGGAATATCGTGTCTTTAATCAGCACCCTTCTCATCTTCGGAAGCTATTGCTTGTACAATTTACAAAAGTTCCCTAATGGGAATACTAGTCTGGAAGACACAATCAGCTTCTGGGGTTCATTTATTTTGATCTTGCTTCCTGTGACGATTGTTGCGAAAATAATAATTTCAATTGCTTTCTCGATCATCCATAAAATTGCGACAAACGAAAAAGAACCCTCATTTTCCGATGAACTAGACAAGTTAATCGAATTGAAGTCCCACAGAAATTCATATTTTATGTTTGGGCTCGGGTTCGTACTAGCGATGGGCTCACTTGTCATTGATAAACCGATTAATGTGATGTTCTTGATCCTTCTTATTTCAGGATTTACAGCAGAGGTTACCGGTTATATTTCGCAGCTTATGTATTACCGCAGAGGAGTCTAAGGAGTCTAAAATGAGTAAAAATTTAATTGGCAACCACGTTCGGAGATTACGATTCAACCACAATGAAATGACTCAGCAGCAATTGGCTGATTTAGCTGGCGTGACCAGGCAAACTATTGTCAGCATCGAAAAGGGGAACTACTCCCCTTCTTTGGAATTGGCATTTCGTATCGCGCGCGCCTTCAACATCCCTTTGGAGGAAGTATTCTTCTGGGATGATCAACCTAAATAACGCTAGGCTAAAATCATCTTGTAGGGATTCGCTTCGGTGTATTAATAAATACAGAGCATTGGCAACATTGTCGCCTTGCTCTGTATTGAAAAGCCTATTCCTTAATTGTCCAATGTAACCTTATTTCCTGAATAGCGCCATCGTCTGACCAATTGTAAGCTGATTCCGGATATACCTCATAGGTATACCCCTGCCACATATCTACTGGCTCTAAACCTGCCCCCGTTATGGCATCTGGGATGCTTTGTTGAAATTGACCGTATTGATCCAACGTTCCTTTAAAGGTTGCAATGACATATTTCTGCCCTGGAACTACTAATGCTTCCATCCCCTCAGGAACATTAAATTGTCCCGCCATTTCAATGCCAACAAATAATACAGGCAACTGCGGGTCAAGTGTCTGTGGAGGTATTAAACAGATGATGTCTTTGTTTAAACGCTTTGTTAGTAATTCAAGACGACCGTAAATTTGACTAACACTGCCACGCACATTTTTACCCAATTCAGAAAAGGGCACAGCTATACGATAACCAACTAGCGTAAAAGAATCTTTCGTGATGACATTGCTGAGTACCTTCTCGTTAAGTGTTGAATCTGGTTGTTTGTACTTGAATACTTCCTCCATCGTGCTTATCAGCTCCTTTTTTTTAACTTCCCTCGCCTATCTATGTAGCACATCCTTGTTGTTCTGAATCCTTATTTAAGGAGCAAACCCATTAATATAGCGGAAGCATCTATTATCAACTACGAGCATACTTCTCACATAGATGGTCTATCTTTGCTATGATCTTATCCTCGATGTTGTCTTCCAAGGCAATAGACTCCGTGGCATACTTCGCGAGCTCATCATGATGTCCGATCATTACTGAATGTGCCGCATTCACAAACATGGATATGTCGTTTGCATCATTCCCAAACGCAACATAGTTGCCTTTTTCAATACCTAATCTGCTCAATGCTTCCCACTTATCAATGTTATTCGGACTAATATCAAGGACATTTTCGTGCTTGTGCCTATGCATCACCACTTCAAGCTTAGACATCCTCTCCGCCAGCTCCTCCACATGAGTAGCCGTTAGAATCAACACTTTAACGATAGACTGATGGGCATTTAAAGGAACCCTCTTGGCTAGCTTTGCAGGATCAACATTATTAAGGATAGGATGGTCTGGGGACCCCGTGTAAGAATAGTCCCATTCACCGTCTATGAGATAGGTGGCTTCATATTCCGAAAGAAGCGATTTAATAGCACTCGTTTGGTCGTCCGTAAAAGCAGTAGAATGAATTAACTGACCGTTTTGGGAAATGAGCGAGCCATTACCGCCAATCATTGTATAGTTATGTACACACGGGTGTAGAACCGGCAGCATATCACGAATGGGCCTAGCAGATGCGAAAATAACTCGGTGTCCCTTCCGCTGTAGGCTTTCCAAGGATCTTATTATTTTATCTGTAACCCTCTTTCCTTTAAAACAAATCGTGCCGTCCAAATCGAATACAAAGTTCACTTTTCCACCCCTACTTCTTATATCAAAATAATTATACATCAACTCTTTATCCTGGTGGACGGCATAATTACGTTTTCTTGTGCATAGCTCTTTAGAGGGAATTTGCAGAAAGGGGACTGTCCAATGAAACGATATGCTAGCATGCTTGGGAACACACTTCTTTACGTAACGATGATTGTAATCGCTATCTTGTTGTATAACACGGTAGTCAATGCCCTGCTAGCTTGGGGGACTTTCGGTAACGGGGAGCAGTTGCCCGCACAAGTGTTCATCGTCCTGATTCTCGCCATCGGATTATCCTGGGTCGCTTACACGATCAAATATCGTATTCGAGCAAACGCGCCTTCCGGTGGATTTATCGGTATGCAACAATTCACAACGCTTGCTTGGTCGAGGACAGCCCAACTCATGTTAGTTGGCGTTGCCTTTGCTCTCTTCTATACCGCTATGATGAAGCTCCTTCTTCATCATGGCGTGACAGATCTATCGCATTTCACCGAACAATATGCAGATGTAGCAGTGTACTATCTCATTGCCTCAGCAGTCATTAATACCGCTTTGGAGCTCATACTCTTTATAGGCATCCTATTTAATGAGGTCCGTCGGGGCATCCCTACATTGTGGGCCGTCCTTATCGTATCCATCATTATGGCTATACTTCAACCGGGCGGTCCTGCAATGCAACTGATCGGCGTGGGACTTGGTTTCTTGTATGGCTATACTTACATCCGAACGAACTCTATCTGGTCTGTCATTCTAATTGGTTGCACATTTAATGTCGTATTCTTCACATTGGTAAAGACTTCTGCCTTCGACTGGATTGGAAGCTTAAACGATGTGGTTCTTGTTCTTATGATCGTGGTGACTGCTGTATATATGGCGGCAACTTTGATCTCTAGACGAGTAACCCTTAATAAATACGGTCGAGAAGGCTGATTAAGTAGTTATCTAGTCTCTCCGCCATCATCTCATTCGTCAATCCGGTCATACCTAAATCCGTCCACCCTCTATAGACTTCAGGTGGCCAGTACGCAAAGTCGATTAATGTGACGAGGTCCCAATACGGATCGTAGACAAAAGAATCGCCTTCATAATCGCGATATAAAGCTAGAAATTGGTCAGCAGTCTGAATCTGATAGAGCAATGCTAAGTTAACCCGGCAATGGCCGACATCAATACCTGCCGGTCCGATACATCCATTGACCCAGTCAACAACACCGCTTACTTTTCCCTCGTGCCATAATACATTAGCCGGATGAAAATCCCGGTGGATGAACCGCTCAGTGTACGGTGGTCGATGTTTCGTAACGAAATCAGCTGCTATCTTCCACTTGTCAGCCACCCTCGACCAAGACGATGTATCTAATGATGATGCGTCGTTATAAGGAGCAAACGTCCAAGGGAATTCTTCAATGTCCACGGCATGAATCTGAGTGAGAGATTGCGCCATACCCTCTAGCCATCTGGAAACATTGACCGGCTCCAGAACGACTTCGCCGTCTAGTCGCGACATAAGTATGGCTGGTGTTCCACACTTGCTCCCAGTCTCATCAAAGGCGATCATTCTCGGTGTCTGCACACCGACAGCTCTAAATGCCCGGTGCAAGCTTTCCGCTTCTTGAATCACCAAATCAGGCTGGCGCTGTACCCATTCCGGATTGTCGAACTGTCGTAGTACGATGTTTATTTGTTCATCGTTTACGCGAAGCGATACACCGTGGACTAACGAAGAAACTCCTCCCTGAAGCTGTTTGATCGAGATAACGATAGCTTCCGGATGTACGGAATCGATAACCCAATTAAGAGTACGATCGGATAACATTATGTTGTATCCCCTCAACACTATATTTATTTTCGAGACTTACTTCCCATCCCCATCACACATATACCACAGCAACCTCAAACGATATTGCATTTCATACAACACAATCCTATAAAATGCCTATTGAGATGGGGTTATATTGTACTCTGTACAACGAAATTACACCTAAATGACCATTTACAGAGAAAAACAGTATTTTCGTTGTACCAACTGCAACATAGAGTCGCACGAACTGGGAGCGAAGAGTTTCGTTGCATGAATTGCAACATAGAGTCGCATGTGGTGAGATAGAGTGGTTTTGTTGTAAAGACTGCAACTAATGACACTACACTCCAATTCATTTTACTTCAGATATTTGTAAGAATAAACACAATATAATCAACAGTGTAACAAAGGGTGAGCGGTTCGATGTCCTTCACGATCACCCTGCTAGAGTAGCGTTTTATAGCTAGAGTCATTCAGTTCGTAATAGCGAACGGCGGCACCTCGAACACGTGGCTTTAGCAAGTCTTTTTTTACTAGTGATTGAAGTAGGTTTTTGGCTGTACGAAAGTTGATCCCCATACTTTCAACCACATCCTTAGGCCGAACAGGTCGACCTAAATTCCACGCAAGGTGAAGTAAATCCTTTTCTGCAAATGTTACTAATTGAGCAGGAGTGTTGCGTATTATATAGGGACCCATGACCAATTGCAGCAGCATACGACATACCTCAGGGCGCTTCTGCACATCATCAAATGAGAAATGAATCATCCTCCAGCCCATGCCTGTTAAGAATGTATCTCGATTTAGCGAATAGCTGAACTTCTCCCGGTCCATGTCTGTCACATGGCTTTGAAAGCCATCACATTCCAACCCGAAGCGCCCATAAGGTGTTAAGAACGCAAAATCAAGAAATTGAGACTTTCGATTCCAGTCATAGATCTCATACTCTGGATGCAAATAATCGAAGTTTCCAAACAGCGGCCACCACACATTTTGTAAAAATAGCTTTTCAGCAAAATTATGCCCCCTCAATAGTCGCCCTTTCCTCTCACCTGACCTATAAGCCATATGGTGCTCGATAAACTGAGTATGTGCTTGTTCAAAATCCATCTTCAATCTCCTCCACCCCTGATATGAAAAAAACGCCCTTCAGCCACGTGGCCAAAGGACGTTCTTCGTCTTGCAATATTATATCATTATTCCATATTTTAGAACAATCTATTGAAGTAACATTTTGTGGAATACGACCAATCCTCTTCACCCATGTCACGATCTTGCGCAATGTAGCGGGGATGTCACCACGTATGTTGATGCTATGTTGTATTCTGTGCAATGTAGCGACGAGGATACTACTGAATTAGATGCTATATTGTATTCCGTGCAATACAATCTAGCTCAAAAGTGCAAATTGGCGAAAGATCCGTCTATTCATTGCATCATTTGCAACATACTGTGGGTTCAGCAGAAAAGCGAGTGTTTCATTGCATGATTTACAACATAGCACATGAAACCCTTACTTATTCCCTCTGCGCACCTTGAGCAGCTTACCTTTGACCGTCGTATCCTTCATCAGTTCAAGCACATGCGATCCTTTACCATTCAGAATCTCAACATCTGTTGCAAAGTCTAGAATCGTAATAATGCCAATATCGTCTGCAGTTACCCCATCAAGCTTCGCAATTGTCCCCACAAAGTCTACAGCCCTTAGCTTCTTCTTCTTCCCGCCATTGAAGTTCAGCTTCATGATCTGCTTGTTTAATTGCTCGTGCTTATCTTTCTTCAGCTCAGGATCAGCTTTAATCTTCTTCTGGAAATCCTCTCTACGACGATCAACAGCCTCATCCGATGGGGCCTTCACTCTCTTGATGGAAAATCCAATATACTGTTCGATCTCAGCTAGCCTCTTACCATCATTAGGTGTAACGAAGGTAATCGCTTTACCTGTCTTCCCTGCGCGTCCCGTACGTCCTGTACGATGAACGTAGCCTTCCTTCTCCAATGGAATATCGTAATTAATAACATGGGTAATGTTCGTAATATCGATACCCCGTGCAGCTACGTCAGTCGCTATGAGGAAGCGGAACTCCCCTTTTCTGAACGCATTCATGACCTCGAATCGCTCTTCCTGCTCCATCCCGCCATGAATTCGTTCGCAAGGATATTCCAATTCCGTCATCTCTCTGAATAATCGATCCACATTCTCCTGCGTTCGGCAGAAAATAATACAGCTATCTGGACTCTCCACAATGAGGAAGCCTTGAAGCACGGAGAGCTTATCGGCCTCCTTCATCTCGATGAGAGAATGCTCAATCGTTGCTGTCGTTAACCCGCTTGCTTTGATCTCAATCTCAATCGGACGATTCATATATTTGCGTGACAGCTTGGCCACATCCTCAGGATACGTCGCAGAGAATAGCATCGTTACCCTGTCTCTTGGCAACGCTTGGATGATCGACTCCACTTGCTCAATGAAGCCCATATTCAGCATCTCATCAGCTTCATCAATAACGAGATAGGCAATCCGTTCTAGCGATAGCGTTCCGCGTTCAATATGATCATGCACACGACCTGGCGTACCGACAACCATATGCGTTCTTTGCTTTAACTCTGCTTTTTGGATATGAAAAGGAGACCTGCCATAAAGAGCCGTCGCTTTGATCCGCTTAAAGCGACCGATATTCGTAATGTCCTCGTTGACCTGTACAGCAAGCTCGCGAGTCGGCGTAAGAATCAAAGCTTGTGGCTTATTCTCGTTCCAATCGACTAGCTCGCAGAGTGGAATGCCATAAGCAGCCGTTTTGCCACTACCTGTTTGCGATTTCACCACAAGATCCTTGTTTTCCAGCGCGACGGGAATGACTTTCGACTGAACCTCTGTTGGCGTCACGTAGCCCAAGTCGCTTAGTGCTCTCACGATCTCTTCACTTAATTGATAATCTGTAAATTGTTTGTCGCTCATTATGAACCTCTTCCTGACGATATTCTTTTATCTATACACAGACTCTCCACCGTACATCTATCGTATATAGGATCTATTATACTCTGAATCCATTATCAGTCACTTCTTATCAAGGATGCTCGCTCAACACACTCCCGATACATAAAAAATACAGAACAATGGCGATATTTTCACCATGCTCTGTATCCCAAATTTACTAAAAAGGATCTTAATTCCGTGACGTCCGGTACGTCACCCCTAACACACCGTTTCGGTATAGAGTCGAATCAACTAATGTGAGTTTCAGAGGCGCGTTAATCTCGTCGAAAAGGCGCATACCGGAACCAACCACGACCGGGCAAATATGGAGTGTAAACTCATCCAGCAGACCCTCACGCAACAACAACCTTACTAGCCTCGGGCTTCCGGGAATCTGGATGTTCTTGCCCGGCTGTTGCTTTAGTCTCGTAAGCTCTTGGACGAGATCACCTGTGATCAATGACGCGGGTTGCCATTCAAGCTCGTGCATCGAGCGAGATACAACATACTTGTGGGAGTGATTCAGAAAACGGGCCATTGGCTCTGTATCGCTCTCGTACTGCCAGAACTGAGCCAGCAACGAATAGGTACTCGAACCGACCAACACGGTGTCGGCTTGTGCTATACCGTTGGCCATTCGATCCATCATTTCATCACTCGTCCATCTGTGAGGCGAGTTCTCGGGTGAGTCCACCACGCCGTCCAGCGAAATGAACAGACCCGCAACAATCTTTCTTAATGCATGTCCTTCTTCTTGAATAACTATTTCTTTGGTCATATTGATTCCTCCAGCAACAAATTAAACCATTATTTGACAATAAGTAGCGCCTTACTCTATTATTTTATTATCTATCATAATCACTCAATTAATTACAGATCGAGAAGAGGTGTATCTGTTGTCGAAAAAATTCGTCGCTATATTTATTATCTTAATTCTAATCTTTCAAACTGCAACGGTATCTGCTACACCCGAGAATACTGTTAAACAAGCTGTTCTAAAAACATTAAATCAGCTCAAAGACCAGAAATACCCCATGCCTGATAATGTATTAAATACAATGCCCGGCCAATATGCAGCAGAAGTAGCTAAATACAATCTTACTTCATCCGAAGCCAAGCTATTCATCAATGAATTGAATGTCCGTTTACTCAATAGACCTGAACAAGTTGCTCGAGATGATCAAAAGTGGATCGAAAGTGAAGTTGCGGATATCATTGATAAGGCCGTGACGAAATATACTTTCCCTAAAGATAAACCTTCAAAATGGGCTCGAACAATGATAGCTAACATGATTCAAAACGGGACTCTGCCACAATATTTTCAGAAAAACTATCAAAAACCGATTACATTAAGAGATCTCGCCCGACTCAACTTCGATACGGAACAATATACTAGTTATTTCGAGAATGTTGATGTTGTCGATCCCTCTATAACCGAAGATATGCCCACTTATGTGAAAATAGCTTTTGCATTGGGATTGATCGATAACGCGAATGAATTGGATCTTACAATGACACGAGAAGAAGCGGCAGTTCGTCTCACAAAATTAATGGACCCTTTAGCGAGCGATATTGATACGAGAGACTTCGATAAAGTCAATCCTAAAGCTTTCAGCGCAGTCGCCAATGCTGTAATGACAGGGCTTGTCGCGTCACAGAACGGTTACTTTTATCCTCAGAAGCCTTTCACTTTAGAACAAGCAATTGCTGGCTCAGGCAGAAGGTTTTCGAAGCTGCGTAGTATAATACATTTCTCTTTGATTAATATCTCCGCTCATGTAACAGTAGGTAAAAACTATGTCTATATCGATTTTGAGACCCCTAAAGATCAAAAAGATTATATCGATTATGTCATTCAGAATGTGATGAAGAAAATTAAAATTACAGGAAAGTTTCAAAGAATTGATGCTGGTTATGCCATAATTGAGCTCTACTCCAAGCACGATGTCATGTATACCTTTAAGGAAAACGTCTCGAATGTCTATATTAATGAATCATTTGGCAGTGCTTCCTATGGAACAGGGGTTTATAACGACCAATTCAATGAAGGATATATCGCCGAGCCTAGAGTACTAAAAGCAGGGGAAATCCCCAACATGGTCATGCAGCCTGATTCAACGCACCAGAAGCTTTATACGAAAATCGACAAGATTCTTGCTCAAATCATTACCCCAAAGATGACAGATGAACAAAAGGTAAAGGTCATTCATGACTATGTGGTCACTCATATTGTATACGGAGGATTAAGAGATACGGTCGGTGGAGAAGCCGCACTTTATGCTCTCGAAACGGGAGGAGGAACTTGTTCACATTACACTTCTCTGTTTCATTATATGGCCACCCGAGCTTCTATTACGACTTACCCTCTTCAAGGAACAACCTATATTGGACGTCACGCCTGGAACATCGTTCAATTAAATGGAAAATGGGTTTTCGTTGATACGACATTCGATGATTCGAAGAAGAAAATGAGCTACGATTACTATTTGAAAGACACCTTTTATATGATGGACACACACGGTTGGACAGGATTTGGTTATCCCGCTCAATTCAACTATCCTACGATCGATGGGATGAACATTCAAACTACAGAAGAGCTAAGGGTATACATCCTCCAGAGGCTTAGCAATTTCACTGATCACTCACCCGACATCATCAAGTTTAAAGTGACAGGCACAGGGGTTAATACAGATATTAGCTTTATGAGAAGCTACATTGGGACCCCATATAAACTTAAATATGATGCCAAGAGCGGGATCTATACGGTGTACTCTTCATATTGAGTCTTCCGTTAGTTAACGCACTTGTAATCTCATAGCACCTCGCTAGCGAGCAAGGTGCCACTATTGGGATTCATATACCACTTACCATCAGACGATTTGACTACAGATATGAGATTATAGTTCCTTATTTGGATTTGCTTACTCGTTTTCTTGTCTCGATTCGTACTCACTGTATAAATTGTCGCTTTATTAGACTCATAGGCAACAATTGAATACTTCTCCATTACGCACTCATAATCCGTTTTGAGAAATTGATATTGATAGAGGAGCTGCAGTTCTTCTCTGCTGGATATGTATTCACTCAGTGGTGCATCAGGATTTAACGTAGCGACTAGTGCCTCTGCATTTTTTTCATTTATAGCCTTTATATTCGCTTCTAACAAAGCAATAATCGCTAACTTATCTGCTTCAGGTACGCTTACTTCCTGCTGTAGAAGTGATTGGTAATTTAGATATTCGGTTTCAGATTGGATAGCATGAATTGTCCAACGACCTCCATCTTCACGTTCCATTTCAATTGTTGCATGCTCGACACGATCAAGTAACTCAGCACCACTTTTCCGAATGGTTATGTTTGCCGACACCGTTACATACGTCCCCCATGATTGCAATTCGAAGTTTTTTACTGAACCGGTTGGATAGTGAGCCTCAATAACAGATAGGATGTTCCTCATATCAGCTTTCTTCGGCATTCCCCATGGATCGTCATACACTTTAATGATCCTCTGTTCGGAATTATAGTCTGCATAAAAATAACCAGTGGCATGAAACAATTGGGCCATAACTAGAATGTTGGAGCCCGAATTGATGATAATCGGCGCTTCTCGACCATATTCAAATTGCATGCCGTCAACATATGTCGCCCCTGACTTCAGATCTATATTAATTGAGGTGTCTTCAGAACTTGCAGAGATCATCTTTTTAACCTTATCGTAGTTCAATTTAAAGCCCAAAGCCTGGACTACACTACGAAATTCAACATACACTCTCCCTCCTCGAATGACGGGAGCGACGTTTGGATGAATTTCTTTGTTTTGAACAAATACACGTATCGGCTTCACAGTTGGTTTCGTGGCTGCTGATACCGAAGTCAATGACATTAGCATTATTATAATAACCAGCGGAAGAATGATAACACTTTTAACGCGTAAATTTGGCAACAATCGTATCTCACTCCTAGAAAAAATTTACTTTTATTGTATATATCATTCGACAAACGTATCGAGTTCCCTCTAGCTCCTCTCAATCCATCAAATATTCAAAATACATCTCATTTACGATCCCATCCTTGATATCAATCAAGAGACCGATCGCGATCGATTCACTCAATATATAAGCAAAGTTATCCGGTGGTTCTCTCCCCTCTTTAGCAACCTCGATGGACGGATATATCGCTTCAACCTGCTGAGTTGTGTCTCCAACTTTGATTCCTAACGATGTCTTATATCGATCATTGAATACACGAATTCCAATTATATAAAAGCCCTCGCCGTCCCCAGATGCTAATTTCAATTCAAGCCCATCGTACGTGAGCTCCCTAATGTACGTACCATCAAAGGTATCCGCTTCTGGACCAAGCTGTCTGGTTGATTCCGCAATTGGCTCACCCAATAATGCAACCAGATTATCGGCACTGTCCCTGTCCCACAAAGCGATGTAATTTCCACCCGCTTGAATAGCATACAACGGAATTTCTCCAGCAATCTCAGACTCTAGTGCTAAAAATCCTAATCGATCTGTATCGACCACCATGCCTTGCTCCGTTAAAGCGTAATAGACATCAATCGTACCGAACTTTAATTTGTCAGCACCCACTCCAATAACGGCATCTACAGTGACACATAATCGGTTCTCAAGTGGACAGGTCACCACTTTATAATTCATCGAATAGTTAAAATCAATTGTATCGCCCCATGCTGCCATCTGCTTGGAATCGAAAGCCTTCTCGTAGCTTTGTCCATTGCTATTTAATTTGACTAGCACATGGTCGTCATACTTCGCAATCTGCGACTTCGTATTTTGAGTTAGATACTCTCCTGCATCTTGTACTGGGATTTCGGTCAAATTAGTCGTATTTAGCACATGCGCTACTTGCGAATGCGTGCCATATTCTAATGGATATCTCAAAATAACAACTAATTCATCTACTCCATCGTTATTCAGATCGACCAATTCAAGGGTAGGCTCTAATGCAGGTGATTGATGAAATATGGGCCAATTAAAGGTTTGGACTTTCCCTGCATCGCTTTCAACATACACTTGCGAAAATCCGTTATTATCCTCTAAACTCGGAGTCACATACAGTCGAAATCGTTCATCCTCCGTGACTGCCAATGTAAGTTGATCGTCTTTATCCTTAGACGCTGTCGATTCCGAAAAGGCCGATTCTCTTTCTGCTTGAGACAAGATGAGCAGACCCGCTCCAATGAGAATTATGATAGGTATTGCTATTTTCCATTTAGTCATCAAACTTACACCCCCCAATCAATAGACTCCTTCCATCAGCAAATGTTTCCATTATTAGGACTAATGAAAAGCGTAAGAAACTCACAGTTGGGGAACAGTATGAGTAAACCCAGTTCTACCTGCTCTACCCTGACTAATGCGAGGTGCCGGCTTGATCAAATTCATCAATGTAACGAAACGATACCACGATGGAACAACTGCGCTAAAAGGAATCGATCTGGAGATTAAGGCAGGAGAACTGATTACTTTAATTGGGCCTAGCGGTTGCGGGAAAACAACAACGATGAAAATGATCAATCGTCTGGTTGAGCCGTCCTCAGGTCAAATCCTGATCGATGGGAAGGATATTTCTCGTATTAATCCAGTTGAGCTACGCAGAAATATTGGTTACGTCATTCAGCATATCGGTTTGTTTCCGCATATGACGATCAAAGAAAACGTCGCCGTCGTACCTAAACTGAAAGGAATGGACAAAAACAGTTACGAGCAAAGAATCGATGAACTAATGGAAATGGTGGGACTGAACCCCAGCCAATACAGCGACCGATATCCCGCGGAACTGAGCGGAGGCCAGCAACAGAGAATCGGAGTCATTCGCGCGCTCGCCGCGGAGCCATCAATCATCCTAATGGATGAGCCATTCAGTGCACTGGATCCGATCAGCCGGGAACAGCTGCAAGATGAATTGATTCGGTTGCAAGAGGAAGTCAAGAAAACGATCGTCTTCGTGTCCCACGACATGGATGAAGCTTTGAAGATCGCCGATCGTATCGTGCTAATGCAAGGCGGAGAAATCGTGCAAGCTGACACCCCGGATCACATCCTGCGTCGTCCCAAAAATGATTTCGTTCGAACGTTTATCGGGGGCAACCGACTGAACGAATCCGAGCAGCTGACGGTTGACGATATCATGGTTACCAATCCGGTCACTGTCTCGTTGACGCGAGGTCTAGCTCACGGTGCAAAGCTAATGAAGCAGTTCAGGGTAACGGGCCTGCTCGTCATCGATAAGCACCGGTTACTAAAAGGCATTGTGACGAAAGAGATGCTAGAGGAACAGTACCATCATGAAGATTTAACGCTTCAGGACATTATGAAATCCGACACCCCGACCGTCCTTCCCGGGACTGGTGTTACTGAGGCCGTGGAGATTATGAGACAACATGGCTTATATAACTTGCCTGTGGTTCATGCTAATGGCTTGTTAGCCGGACTTGTCACCAATTCCAGCTTAATTGATGCTCTGCTTAAGCAGATTTAACATGGAGGTAACGATGAGTGTCTGGGATGTAATTGTTAATCGGAAAGAGGATATTTACAATGCGACTATCGAACATATCCAGCTTTCGTTCATTGCCCTCCTGATCGCGATCGTGATTTCGATACCCACAGGATTAATGCTGACCCGTTTTCCTAGGTTGGCCTCCCCAGTGATCGGAATAACATCTTTGTTTCAAACCATCCCCAGCTTAGCCTTGCTTGGTTTCATGATTCCGTATCTAGGGATCGGGATGTTTCCGGCTATCGTCGCCTTAACCGTCTATGCACTGCTACCTATTCTGAGAAATACATATACCGGCATTATGAACGTGGAGAAACCACTCAAAGAAGCCGGGATTGGCATGGGCATGACGAGTATGCAGGTTATGCTGAAAGTAGAGCTACCGCTCGCATTGAGCGTCATTATGGCGGGTATTCGAACAGCAACCGTCATGTTGATCGGTGTTGCCACACTCGCATCGCTAGTTGGGGCGGGAGGGCTTGGTGATTTAATTTTCAGGGGGATATCGACAGTCAACACGGAGTTGATTCTCGCCGGTACGATTCCTGCAGCGTTATTAGCGATCATATTCGATTATTTATTGGGATGGATGGAGAAAGCTGCAACCCCAAAGGGTATACAGATCAACCGCAAAAAGCCTTCTAAGCTTGTTAGAGGATTGAAAATTGCACTAGGTTCAGTCTTAGTTGTCGCTTTATTGGCAGGTATCTTGGCAAATAGCTTTGGATCAAGTTCCGATAAGATCGTGGTTGGTGGAAAAAACTTTACCGAACAAGATATTTTGACGCATATGATGGCCTCGTTGATCGAAGCAAAGACGGACTTACGGGTCGTTCGCAAACCTTTTCTTGGTGGATCCCAGGTAACGCATAATGCCCTCGTTAACGGTAACATTGATCTTTATCCGGAATATACGGGAACAGGCTGGACATCCGTTCTGAAGGAGCTGCCCCTTGGTGGCAAACCGGAGGAAACTTATGAGAGAGTGAAGGCAGCCTACGAGAAAAATTTCAATATAACATGGCTTCAGCCGATTGGCTTCAACAATACTTACACACTGGCAATGAAGAAAGAGCGTGCCCTGCAGGAAGGCATCGAGACCTTTACAGATTTGGCGCGGAAATCTCCAAGTTTCGTGCTCGGTGCTACGCATGAATTTCTGGAGCGTCCGGATGGATACAGAGGTCTACAACAAGCCTATGGAATGAAATTCAAGGAAACGAAAGGACTCGATCCAGGGCTCACCTATAGCGCTGTTAAAGAAGGAACGACTGATGCGAATGACGCCTTTTCCACGGACGGTCGCATTGAAGCATTCGGTCTCAAGGTCATTAAAGACGATAAAAATTATTTTCCACCTTACTACGCAGTACCTGTAATCCGCATGGACACACTTGAAGCACATCCTGAATTAGAGGAAGTACTTAACCTGCTGGCTGGTAAAATCGATGATCAAATGATGTCTGTGTTGAACGGCAAAGTGGATCTCGAAGGACAGCAGGCCCGTGCCGTTGCCGAGCAATGGTTGAAAGATGAGGGGCTTATCCCCTAAGCGATGATTGGGACTGGTGCAGCCATGCTCACTATTGCAATGGCGGCAAAAGTCAGCTTATCAACGGGTAGAACGTTACCTCCGAAGATGGTGTTCTGGTTACTTATCCGGATCAAAATGATTCCTTGCTCTATTTGACAACCGATAGCGGTCAAACATGGATCCCGAGCCCACTTTTTGGCGCCCGCGATACTACTTGTGTATATTAGCCTCTTGACGATTTTTGTAGCTTCATAGAATTTTTCTATAGTAACTGAAGTATATTCTATATTTTTCAAGGTTGAATAGCCCATAGCTTTGGATGATAATAACACCCACATATAAATGGGGGTGTGTAGGTGCGCGTCTTCTGGAAGGCAGTTCAAATGAATTTTCGAGTGTTCTTCGCTTACAAGATGGGCTTCTTACTTTCGATTATTATTTTCCCAATGGTTATGGCTATTAACATCTACTTATTCACCAGCATTTATTCTTACAATGGTTCTACTGAAATCAAAGGGTACGATTTAACTCAAATGATCTGGTATTACGGAGTAACGGTTTTCGTCTGGATATTTATTTACAATATGGTCGATCGGCGAATGTCTGGGTACATTCTATCTGGAGAGTTAGCACCGCTATTGCTGCGACCGATGCCTCTCTTCCAGTATGAGCTTGCGAATGCGCTCGCACTGCGCTTGGCGGGTATTCTGTTCGAATTTTTCCCTGTCATGGCACTATATTCGATCATTTATCCACCCACCTTTCTAACGTTCGCTTCCTTTGGCAAGTTCCTTGTGCTAATCATGCTCGCTTTTATACTCCTCTTTCTGCTCAACTATATTGTCGGAATGAGCGCCGCTTTAACGCAGAGTAACGTGGGCACGGCTCGTGTTGTAAACGCGTTGCTCGTTCTGCTCGGCGGTACTATGATTCCACTTGAATTTTTCCCTGACTGGCTGAGACGAATATGTGGAGTGCTGCCTTTCCAGTACATCTTCTATGAGCCTGTCCAGTTTTTCATTCGACATGGCGATACGTCCATCGATGCCTGGCTTCAAGTCATTGTTATGCAGTTCATTTGGATTGTCGTCCTGTATACGATCGTACGCAGCATTTGGGCTTTTTTATTGAGAAATATCGTCGTGGCAGGAGGCTGACGCTATGGATATGATAACGGGACTGTTTCGCCTCTTCGGCTGGCATATGAAGCTTAGCGTTTCGCGGGCGATGATCTATCGATTCGACTTCCTAACGGGGCTATTTATCTCCATCTTGGTTTCCGGGATTGCACCACTCGTTCAATATTTAATCTTCACCCAAACTCGCGGCTATCCTGGATGGACGCTGGGGCAAATATTGCTCTTCCAAGGCTTGCTACTGCTCTGGTTCGGCATACGTGATTTGCTGTTCGGGGACCTTCGAGGCATGGTTATGAACATGGTCCGTAAAGGCGAATTTGATCGATTGCTACTTAAACCCTACCCACCTATCGGCGTACTGTTGTGCAGTGGCTTTCAACTCAACGGTATCGGTTCCTGTATCGCCGGAATCGGGGTGTCGATTGTGGCTTTCCGCCAGTTGCACTTGTCGATAGACTTCGTAACGATTGCACTGTTCCTGATTGCGATCGTGGCAGGCGTTATTCTGTTTATGGCAGTGACTGTGTTCTATTGTGCCATTGTCGTTCTGATCGTGCAGATGGGAAGGATGAGCGAGATGTTCGATCGGATTACCGATTTCGGTAATTATCCATCTAACATCTATCCTGCAATTCTGCAAACGGCGATGGTTACCTTCCTCCCATTCGCCATCTGGACCTATTATCCAGCACAAATTCTACTCCACCGGGTAGATAGCCGGTTAGTGATCGCAGCGGTTAGCTGTGTACTCATTTTCTGGTTGAGCATCAAGGTCTGGAATCGCAGTTTACGAAATTACACGAGTGCAGGAGGCTGAATAGGATGAGCGAATTAGTTATTAACGTAAAGGGCCTGCGTAAAACCTTTAAGAAAATAAAGAAGCTGGAAGGCTTTCTCTCGTCGGTACGGTCATTATGGAACCGAGAAGTCGAACTCATCGACGGAATAAACGGTATAGATCTTCAAGTAAAAAAAGGAGAAATTCGCGGTCTGATCGGTCCGAATGGTGCCGGTAAGTCTACGACGATCAAAATCATGTCCGGCATTCTTCACCCTTCAGAAGGGACGGTGAATGTGCTTGGCTTTACGCCTTGGAAAGATCGCGAGCGTTTTGTTCGAAATCTAGGTGTTCTGTTCGGCCAAAAATCACAGCTCTGGTGGGATCTACCGCCGATCGATACGTTCTCGCTTAACAAGGAAATGTACAAAATTCCAGATGACGAGTATAAACGACGGCTCGACTCCTTCCTCGACATGCTTCAAATCCGAGACGTTATCCATCAGCCTGTTCGGACGCTATCACTCGGAGAACGTATGAAATGTGAGCTTGTCTGTGCATTGCTCCATCATCCCCCACTGATTTTTCTCGACGAGCCAACGATTGGTCTTGATATCGTGTCCAAGGAGACCGTTCGTCAGTTTATTAAACAGATGAATCGGGAGCTCGGGACGACTTTCATTATTACGACGCATGACTTAGCAGACTTAGAAAATTTATGTGATCAGGTAACGATTATTAATAAAGGTACGATCGTGTTTGATGAATCCATGGATAAATTGAGCACCTTTTTCTCAAACAGTAAAATAATAGATGTGAAATTCGCACAGCCCATCGACCCATCGTTGTTCTCAGCTTACACAGTTGTCAGCTCGGCACCGCTATCTGTGCAAATCGAAGTCGATTTGACAGCTAAGGATATTAAGGTGTGGATCTATGAAATCTTAGAACAGTTCCCTGTCGTCGACATCAATATCACGAACATCCCAATCGAGGATGTCATTAGGCATATTTACGAATCATAGACTCCGGACTAAGGGGGCCAACCCGCGTCCGAAGGGGATGAATGTAAAACAAAAAAACGAGTCTTCAACGGTTGTACACCGCTCGAAGACTCGTCTTTCGGTTGCTTCTCTTTCGTTCAATTGTTGCGCTAGTATGATGGAACTAACACAGGATCTTTCGCTGTGTCTAAGCTTTCGCTTAGACCGAGCGCCCGTGCTGTTGAAGTATGAATTTCGTCGATAAGCTCTGGGTTTTCCAGCAGTGACAAGCCATATGAAGGAATCATTTCTTTTATTTTTGGCTCCCACTCTTTGATATGTTGGGGGAAGCATCTCTCTAAGATCTCAAGCATAACTGAAACTGCGGTAGAAGCACCCGGTGAAGCTCCGAGCAATGCAGCGACCGAGCCATCTGCAGCAGTGATGACCTCCGTACCAAATTGAAGCGTTCCTTTACCGCCTTTGGCCGTATCTTTAATCACTTGAACACGTTGGCCCGCTACCACCAAAGCCCAATCCTCGCTCTTGGCGTTCGGAACAAACTCTCGTAATTCTTCCATGCGCTGTTCCTTCGATAACATAACTTGCTTGATCAGGTACTTGGTTAATGACATCTCTTTTACGCCTGCCGCCAACATCGTAAGCACGTTATTTGGCTTCACAGAAGTTATCAAATCAAACATTGAACCCGTCTTTAAAAACTTGGGTGAGAACCCTGCAAACGGTCCAAATAATAACGATTTTTTGTCGTCAATAAATCGTGTGTCAAGATGCGGTACAGACATTGGTGGAGCACCAACCGATGCTTTACCGTATACTTTGGCATGATGTTGCTCTACAATCTCTGGGTTGTTGCACACCATAAATAGCCCACTTACTGGGAATCCCCCGACATGTTTTCCTTCAGGAATACCGGTCTTTTGCAGTAAATGTAGGCTTCCTCCACCCGCGCCAATAAAGACGAATTTAGCAGTATGACGTTCGACAACACCACTACTAAGATTTTTCACTTTTAATTCCCATAATCCGTCGCTCGTACGTTTAATTTTATTCACACTATGTTGGTAATGTATATTGACGTTATTGCTTTTTAAATGATCAAACAACATACGCGTTAAAGCGCCAAAATTAACATCCGTGCCTGATTCGATTTTTGTTGCCGCTATAGGTTCATTGAACGTGCGATCTTTCATCATAAGCGGAAGCCATTCCATCAGTTGTTCTGGGTTATCGGAAAACTCCATCCCTTGAAATAGAGGGTTGTTAGACAACGCTTCAAACCGTTTTTTCAAAAATGTTACATTTTGCTCCCCACGTACATAACTCATATGAGGCAACGGCATAATAAAATCCTGAGGATCACGAATCAGATTGCTTTTTACAAGATACGACCAAAACTGTCTTGAAACCTGAAACTGTTCATTAACGTTGATAGCTTTGCTAATATCTATGGACCCGTCCGATTTTTCGACAGTGTAATTAAGCTCGCACAGTGCAGCGTGCCCAGTTCCCGCATTATTCCATTCGTTAGAGCTTTCCTCTCCTGGGTTTGCGAGCTTCTCAAATACTGTAACTCCCCAGTCCGGTACTAACTCTTTCAGCAGTGATCCCAAAGTCGCACTCATAATACCAGCACCAATTAAGATAACGTCTGTATTCGTTTGTTTGTTGCTCATATTTACCGTCCTTATACCCTACGATTTGCAGAAAGGATTTAGGCGCTCCTGCTATGGCGTCACAGCAAGCTAGAAAGCGCCCTAGTCAAACTATCATAAGGTAGCACTTTTATTTTCTAGAATAAAATCTCTATCTACTATTATATGATAGTTATAGGCTATTTAAAAGATGGGAAAAGGAGTGAAGTCCGTCCACAAGGAGCAAGTTCACTTATGGGACAGTCCTTTCCACATAATCATGTCATGTGAGCAAAATAGTGTCCCATGAGGACACTATTTCCGCAGAATCACGCCACACGAGCAAAATAGTGCCCTGTGAGGACACTATTCGCGTATGAGCCTTATGAGACAAACCCGGATATTGTTTCTACCCTCTCTTATACTTCACGCAATTGCTGCTTCATCCGCTCTAATTGTTGTTTATTTTGCTCGACTGTATCCATATTCTCCTGTTGATGCTCTGCATGCAAAAGCGCATTTTCAGTATGTTCTATTGAATTATACGCCTGCTCAATCGCCGTCTCCACCGGATTTGACATCGCTTGCTTCACCGCATGATCTGCCCTTTGGACAGAGTTGCTTAACAAAGTGCTTGGATGATCGTTTTTCCAACTTGTATCTGAATGCTCAGCCAACTATGCCTCTTCCTTCCTGCCAATTGGATATGTTATCTAGCATAGTATTGTTAACTGTCCAGAAAAATATGCACAGATTGGAGCTACATCCCCCAAACGTCATTGCCAATTGTATGAAGTTTTTCATAGCCATTGAATGATCTTTCTCACTATTCATAGACATACCCTATTAATTAGAATTAGAGTAACAATTTATGAGGTGGTCGCAAAATGAACGGAAGCACTTTTTATGTGATGATCGCTGCTATTGCAGCTTTGGTATTGTGGAGAAGAACAAGAAGCATGTATCGTCCGATTCGAGGCAGTGGAATCCGATTGTTGATTCCTTTGTTATTCATGCTTCCTGCAGTGTCGCTCCTGTTTAACCCAGATGTGAATGAACCGGCTTGGTCTTTTGGTGCGGCTTTAGCACTTGGAATTGTGTTCTCGATCCCACTGATTTGGACGACCAATTACGAGGTAAGAGAAGACAAGCTGATTTATGCAAAGAAAAATTGGGGGTTTATCGTTGCTTTCTTAGGCATTGTAATCTTTCGGTTTGCTCTTCGTCAGGAGCTTTCCAGCATCGATCCCCAAGGACAAATGGCACTGTTTATGATGGTAGCATTCGGATATATCATCCCATGGAGAGTCGTTTCGTTTATCAAATTTCGGCGCTTGGTCAGCCAGTCGTATCCTGCCACAGAAAGTTGAGCCCCGTATCTCAACTTCAATTGAAAAGGATCCAATTAAAATCTTTTTAGCCAATCCATGACTGTATCTACTGATTCCATGTATCTCTGCCCTATGAGCACACCGGTATGTGTTGTGTTCCAAAGCCCTTTATATTCCGCACGGAGATGTTCCGCTGACACTCTACCTCGACGGTCGTCATCCTCACAGTTTACTGCTTTAATAACTAAGCATGGGGAAGAAATAGAATCGCTGTCGATGGATATACCCTTTGATTCGGTAGAGTAAATAAAAGCGTTAAATGCCGATGATGATTCCATTGCCAGATACTTTCTTTGAAAAGCAATGTCTTCTGCCGATTCATCTATCGTCGAAAGCTCTTCTCGAACTGGAGCAGGCATTATGATACCGGATATCAATTGCTCTAATTGTTCGTAGGGTACTTCTTCATGAATTTGTCTGCTGATGACCGAATCGATCAACACTAACCCGGCGATCTTTACGGTTTCAGCCAACTTCTGGCCTAAGATCCCCCCCATGCTAAATCCGATAACGACCGGTGGAACACCGCACTCTCCGATAACCACTTTTATATCTTCCAAATAATCCTCGAAAGTTATCTTTGTCATATCCAGCTGCCTGCTTTTGTAGTGACTTCTCATGTTCATGACATAGCATTTCCACCCTTCACCGATAAAGTGAGGGATGTATTTGCTCCACATCCAACTTCCTGTGAAGGCGCCATGTACAAAAAGCAACGGGGGCCTATTGTTGGTTGCTTTCGGGAGGTTCTCCCCCTCGAATATCTCTAAAAATAAATCGTTTTTCCCGATGTATTTCTCCGTATGATCGGGCAATTCTTTCGTAAAATCTCTCATGATTATCTCCTCTTCGTGAAAACACGTGAAATGACATCTCTAGTTTTCATGACTAAATTATAGTTTTATATTAAATAGATGTCAAAATTATCCACACGCCTCTCACTGTACAAATTGGTGTAAAATATACTTGACACAGTGAATGGTTTAGATTACATTTTGTATATCGTTATTTACTTCTAATAGCGAGACGAACGCACATGGAGCATATCCATGACCTATCAAGAAAAGGGGATATAAAATGAATTCAAACAAATTAGCAGCAAAAATTGTGGGGGTACTGTTTATACTCGCAGCGGTTACTTCGATAATTGGTCTCACTTTATATGATCCAATCCTAAAGGATCCCGATTATCTGATGAAGGGTTCCGAACACGCCAACAAGATATTACTCGGAGCACTTATGGAGATCATTCTTGTCGTTTCAGCGGTGGGTACTGCAGCTACAATGTTTCCAATCTTGAGAAAGTATAATGAAACGATCGCGATCTGGCATGTTTGCTTCAGGTTTCTTGAAGCGGTTATCATCACAGTCGGTATAATCAGCGTACTGTCTCTATTGACCTTAAGCCGGGAATTTGTATCAGCGGGAGCCCTAGATGCCCCCTATTTTCAAGCTTCGGGTACTTTATTAAAAGCAATTCATGACTGGACCTTTTTACTTGGGCCTGCCCTCATGCTGGGCATTAACACGATGATGTACAGTTATATCTTTATTAAATCCAAGCTCGTTCCAAGGTTTATACCCATACTAGGTATGACAGGGGCAACACTTGTTTTTACTGAAGCCTTGTTAGTCATGTTCGGTGTAATTGAACAAGTTTCCGTATGGGGTGCGATTCTGGCGCTGCCAGTAGCAGCTAATGAAATGACTCTTGCGGTGTGGCTCATCTTTAAAGGATTCAATCCATCTGCACTTGCTTCCCTATCTGCCAAAAAGAATGCAACAACAATAGGAGCAAACTCCTAAATTAAGCTACATCTTTCTCCGCTGTCCGCATATATTGTTGTATTGCCCTACAGATCTGTCTGATCTGAGGCATCAAAGCGGAGGGGAGTTCGGTCTAATGATTCATATTTACAAAAATAATGGAGTTAAATTTCTGCTGATTGCCTTAGCATTCCTATTGTCTGTAATGACAGTCCAAGTCCCGAAAGCGAACGCGGCTGCTAATGTACTCACTTTTAATATTGGTAATGCTACATTCTTGATAGCGGGAATGCAATATCCTTATAGCTATACTACGGACAAAGCAAGTAGTACGGACATTGAATGGTATCAAATCGAGTATCGGAGCGCAGACAGCAATATTTGGATTAAGAAGATGTTAGTTAAACCTTCTGATTATCCTAAATACAACGATTGGCATCCACCATTTTATATTCCTACTGATCCCAGTTTAACGTCCGTTTATTGGCGAATTACGATGCACTTTAACCCCCTGATCGGAGGGAGTAGTACCTCATCAAGAACGATCGGACCCTTTACGGTGTATCAACCAATCGAACCGAGCCAATTTACCGCCAAATTGGACGATAAAGGCAATGCAACGATTTCGTTTAATGACAACTCCAATATGGAGAGTTCTTACACCATAGTCCGTAATGACGGAAAGTCCTGGAGTTTTAGCGATTCAATGGATTATATAGGCCCGCTTGATTTTGTTGACACAAAGAAAAAGAATGCAGATACGGTATATACGTATGAACTCATCACGCAATGGCATGAGTTGAACTATGATCCCAATTATTCTAAGTTGTCTCCACCGAAAAAATTAACGACAAGTATTCGAACGCCGCCCATTAATATATTAGAGGTGCCTTATAGCAATTCTCTTCTAGAAAATTTTTCACTTAATGACCTGATCAAGGACAAACCAATCATACTCACGATTCCGAAATTGCCAGTTATTCCAACACTTCCAACTCCGCCAGCCCTTCCAACTTCGCCAGCCCTTCCAATTGACCCAGTCCCCGTCATACCTGTTGATCTATGTAAGGATAATGAGTGCGCGAAGGGGGCAAGCACCTGGGCCGTGCCTGAGATCGTTAAAGCGGTTCAAGCTCAGCTTACAACTGACACCGTTTTAAGCGATTTCCAGAAGGATATTACTCGTGAACAATTTGCCACGATGGCCGTCAAATTGTATGAAGCACTAAGCAAGCAAAAAGCGCAACTACCAGCGGAAAACCCATTCAAGGATACGACGAATCCGGAAATTTTAAAGGCTTACCATTTAGAAATCGTAAATGGCGTTACAAAAGATTCATTCAAACCGGACCAATCGATTACGCGGCAAGAAATATGCGTTATGCTGATGCGAGCCATTAAAGTTGCCATCCCAAGCAAGGAGCTAGATACGGCAAAGTCCACAACCTTCAACGATGAAGCTAAGATTGCCAAATGGGCGGCCGATGCAATTGGTTTTGCCGTCAAAAATAACATTATGAAAGGCAGTAACAATAAAATCAGTCCTCTAGACAATACGTCGAGAGAGCAGGCCATTCTCTTGATCTACAGAACGTATGAATCATTCCGTTAACCGCTGACCGAATCATACTTTCTGCTCGTTATTTCAAATCAAAAGGAGCAGGCCCGTATGGCACCTGCTCCTTTTGATTTGACTAGGCTATTATAAAAATCGCTTTCTTAACTCTGGCGACGGTAGTGTACAACTATCTCTCTGTCCGAACCACTTCATCCTATTTTTTGCAAAAACACTGTAAAAATAATCACGTATTGGTTTTGGGACAATGATTAAACCATACAATAACTTCCAACCGCCGTTTAAATTTTTACAAATCCTTAAAGCTGCTGATGTTTTGTAGTAGCATTTATTATTTTCAACAAGAATAAAACTGTCTATATTTGTAGGGACATTGTGTTTCCTTAATATCTCTTGTCCAGCATCACTCTGTAGAGATGTAAATTTATAAACAGCTTTTTTGTCTCTCTTAATAATAAATTGAACACTATGGTCGCAAAAATTACATATTCCATCAAATAGAATGATCCCACTCACACTAATCACTCCTTCAATCCTTATGGCTTATTACATTCATTGTAGCATAAGTAAACTTGGAACCCCATTCTGCTAAGCAGAGATTAACAAATTCTGATCTTGTTGGCTAAAGGGTTTGATGCAGGTTCCCTCTTAAATTTAGAGCTTCTTGAAGAACTAAAATTTCATGTCGAATTTTTGAGAACCCTTTGATTTCAGGTATATTTTTTATTTTTAAAGGGGAATTGTAATCTACAGCTATGGCCATGGTTTCAAATATATAGAACAATTGAGAGAGGTCTGCTTCTGAAAGGACGGGCCGTTTATAATATTTTAAACTTGCGTCTAGATAATAACCCATTTGCTCTATCGAGAATATTATAGGCCACATGGATTCTATCCTGTTCTTGTTACTGTGCAACTCACCTAAAGAGGTATTGTATACCGTTAATAGGTTGGATAAATTGGTTTGCATTTTACTTCGTTCTCTGCACTTATCAAGTGTAATTTTGTTGTTGTTTTCGGAGAACAGCATGAGTAAAAATTGTCCCTGACTTCGAATGGTTTTAGCAATAAAGCGGTTCATCAAACTAGATGCTAATCTCCTTCCAATGACAATCGTACCAATTAGGCCAATCATACTTCCTACTAAGATGTCCGTAATTCTTACTGTCGCAAAGTAGTGAAAGTCAAAAATACCAGTTGAGTATTCCGCCATCACTAAAGCAGCAGGTGTAAAAAACATCGCTGCAAATCCGTAGTTTTTAACAATAAAAATCTCGGTTAGAAACGTTAAACCTAATATAACTAGGATGATCAAATATCCGTTATGCACATATGTAAGGATCAAGCTTGCGATTAAAATACCTAATATCGTTCCAAAAGTCCGTTGAATCGCGCGGTGGAAAGTGCCGACAAAAGTAGAACCCGCCATGACAGCAGCACAGGATAATGGAATCCAATAGGAACGATTAAAATCGAAAGAAATCGCAATAATGGCCGCAATAAGAATAAACACTCCACTGCGTATGGCCGTGAGAAAGACAACCGAATCTTTATCAAAAGTTGCTAAAATTTGAGTTTTAAGGGGTGGTTTTGAAATTTGAACTTCTCGTTGGATTTGATCAACCGATTCATTCCATACAGCATAGGCGTTGTCAATTTTCATATATAAACTCTCTACTTCTTTATCCATCTGCTCTTGATGTGGAATGGTTACATTATTTTTCTTTTTATCTCCAATGGCAAGTGCAAGAGCACGAACAGATTGCTTCAATCCTTTCGGTAGGTTAGCCTTACCCTTGAAAGCTAATTCGAGTGATTCCAAAAATATGCTGTTAGCCTGTTCATTTAATAAAATCAATCGCTTTAAGGTATTTGCTTTTGCTATAGTGGAATATCCAGCCACGAGGATATCTTCTGCATCTTTCAAGGCCAAAACGGTTCGATGTCTAGCCGTATTAAACTTCTCGGTACCCACAGAATTTAGAACCTGAGCCAATTCAAAATAAACATTCTTCACTGCCTTAATTTCAGGTCCATGAGGGTTGGCAAACCAACCTAACATGGAAATTATCCAAGATAGCGCCCCACCAAGCAACACAAGTCCTCCACGTAGCGGGGCCAGCGATGGATCAACTGGCATACCTGTCGTCATCGCATAAATTAAAATGAAAAATATAGCTGAGGGCCCTGTAATTCTTAAAGCACCAAATATAAATATCGGCAGTGCACCAATAAGGCCCATTACAAAGGCCGCACCAAGTGGATAGGGTGCCATAACTGTACCTAACACAACGGATGATGTGAGTCCTAACATTACAAAGAAAATTCTTTTTGCTCTCTGTGCATAGGGTTGATTAAAGACATATAGATAGGTAAACCCCCCAAGACTAGCTAGCAAGCCATACTCAAAATGATTCAATATTAGTCCGATAAACACAGGCAATGAGGCAGCCAGTCCGGCTCTAAAAGCTTTAAGATATGGGAACGGAATATCTTTTAATTTAAATGCCTGTACAAACATTTTATGAAGCATATTGATCTTAGTATCGCCTGCTCCTCCTGATTTCCTTTGCTTTGTAGGGCTCACTCTACATAATCCTTTCTATATCTCTACATCAAAATGTAATGTTTAAGCATTCTGTTTCGGGTACACATCTAGCATTCCCATTTTGAAGTATTTATTCCTTCACGATTCCACTTACGGTAATCGTACTTGTCAGATCGAATAACATTCTGTTTCATAATTTTTAAGTATTGTTGCCCGTTCCTGTAATTCCATTATGTCCTCAACTCTATTTTTTATATTTCTCTCTGTACTCATCTTCTAAAAGGCTCATCATAATAGAATCATAATATTCATGGTCATAATACAATGCGTCTCTTTGTACACCTTCTACCTTGAATCCAAGCTTCTCATACACATGCTTTGCCCGCTCATTATAGGAAAACACATTTAACTCGATGCGGTGCAGGTTAACAATGCCGAAACCATAATCAAGTAAAAGAAGCATGGCCTCACTTCCGTAGCCTTTTCCCTGATGCGGAGCATTGTCGATCGCGATGCGAATGTTGGCTGACCTGTTAAAGCTGTCGATATCCTGTATCGCAATATCCCCTATTACCTCATCTGTCTCTCTAAGGGTAATTAAGAAAAGAAGACTTGAAGTTTCGTGTACTTTTCCCTCCAAATATTTATTAATTTGCTCCTGTGTGTAGCTTCGCTGTGTCCCGGTCAGTCTTCTCATTTCCAGATTAGTGAGCTTCTCGAAATAATCTTTCGAATCCTCAAGACTAATGGGCCTTAAATAAACGTTCGTCCCCTCTAGAAAACGGACTGGTTTGTTGATATGTTTATGCATAGATGTACGCCTCCTGCTATCTGCTATCTGATATCCATACTTTACCTGATTACTGTATACTTTCAAATATACAGTTTTTGCGAAATTGAAAGGACAGATACGTGTGCTGTTTATTCCCAAGTTTGACTCGACGAACCCAATCTTTTATTATGAACAACTTTACAAACATATAAAGTCTGAGATTATGTCTGGCCGGATCAGCGAAGGAACACGGCTCCCCTCCATCCGCAAATTGGCCGATTTCCTCTCTGTCAGTGCAACTCCTGTTGAAACCGCTTATCAGCAGCTATTGGCGGAAGGTTTCATTGAAAGCCGCCCGCGCAAAGGATATTTTGTCCAACAACTACCTTATGCCTCTCTTGCCTCAACAAGTCTGGATTCTCGGGGCAATACGGTCGATGTGGAAGACACACTAGAGGAGAAGCCAGCTTACACTTATGACTTTCATATTTCTAGAAATGATTTCACACACTTCCCCATGCGAATATGGAGAAGGCTGTTAAACCATGTTCTACTTTCCGAGCAAAATGATTTACTGGTTTACGGAGATGCACAGGGGGAGATTGGGCTGCGGAGCGAACTAGCTGTCTATTTGCATCAATTTCGGGGAATCGATTGTTCTCCGAAGCAAATTATTATCGGCGCAGAGCAGCATTTGCTTATATCGATGGTCTGTTTCATGCTGAAAGGACAAATCAGTAAAATTGGCGCAGAGAATCCGGGCTACCGGCTTATTCCGGAAACATTTAAATACCATGGGTTTGAAGTTGAACCCCTCTCGATCGGGATGGAAGGTGTCAGCGTAGATGATTTGTACAACAAGGGCGTTCAACTAGTCAGTATCACACCCTCTCATCAATTCCCAATGGGAATGACGATGTCTGTATCGAAACGTCTGCGGCTTCTTGACTGGGCCAAGAAAGTAAACGGATTTATTATTGAGGACGATTATGACGGGGAATTTTGTTATCAAAACAAACCGATCCCTACGCTACAGGGACTTGATCCTGAAGCTAATGTCATTTATTTGGGAGGGTTTTCTCAAGCGCTGACGCCGGATATTTGCATCCACTACTTAGTGCTTCCCAATTCATTGCTACCTGCCTATCAACAACTACGGACGCAGCTATTGTTTGAACAATCTTCCTCCCGCATTTATCAGAGGGCGCTCCAGCTTTTTATCCAACAAGGCCATTTTGAGCGCCACATTCGAAAGATGAGAAAACTGTACCAAAAGAAACATGATACGCTCATTCGAGCAATCGAAAAGTATATGGGTACTAATGTCGAGGTTATCGGAAGAAACGCCGGTTTCTACATTTTGCTCCGGGTAAGCAGCTCTAAATCAGAGGATGAACTACTCCAATTAGCCAAGGCAGTAGGAATTAGAATCTCCTCCGCCTCCTTTACCTGGTTGACCCCAATTTGCGAAAAACCAAAAGAATTTCTAATTGGGTTTTCCGGTCTTGAATTGGAACTTATAGAAGCAGGAATTTGTCTTTTAGCTAATGTTTGGGGGTTCGTCACCCGATAATTCCTAAAATTCGCGTTATTCGTTCCCAGCTTGTCCTGCCCTCCTTTCAAAGAGGATGACAAGTCCAAAGGCCGCAAGGGTTACGATAACCGCCATTATGGCAGAGCCACCTCCATGTAATAGCAGTACAGGAACCCCTATCAATCCGAGTGACCGATGCACGGTTCGCATCCATTTGTTACGAATCTTGTTAATGAAATAACCGTATCCGACAAGTGTCAGCAAAATAGAAAACGCTGCGATTCCACTATATATTTTGTCATCATGAAGCTTTGTTATCAAAAAATAAGTGCCATGAATGACAACAAGAATCAGAGTCGTCCAACCTATCAGCTTATGTAAAGTGAATAGTAAGCTCCCGGCTTGGCGCACCCACATCGACTGAGACTTCCGCTTCTTCTTGAACCAGTACCACGAAAAGCTTGCCGCTCCTAGAAACAAAGCGATCGTCCCCAAAGTCGTAAATAACCCGTCGTAATTGTCATTACCTTCTCTCGGAGGGCGATGCGTATTCCCTGTGGGTAATCTTCCTTCCCCACCGTGTAACAATGTCGAATACACATAGTAAGCTACAAGCAGTTGCGCTATAATTGTCGCAATAATAGCAGGAATCCAAACCTTATTTATCTTACTCATATAGTCTCCTCGAATATGCCGTTTTTTTTGGATTAGAGCGTGCACCTTTAGATACACTTTTTGATGCACGAGTGTTTAGGAAATGATACAGGTTCCCAACAAGCAACCCAATAAACAAGTACATCAATCCCCCGAAGAGTCCATAGACAACGGCTCCCGTTAACGCGGTTAAGATACCAAAAATAATTTGATCCTTAACTTTGGCTGGTGAAGTTGGCGGATCTGTAAGCATAAAAAAACCAAAGAATAGAGTAGCATTAATGAATGGTGATCGAAGTGCGTCAAAAGCATCTCCAACTTTATAGTGACCCATAAGGAACAATAGTATAAAGAATGTTCCGAAAAAAGCAAAGATCTGAGGGTATTTATTGACTCTATTCACAACTAGATAACCACCAATTAAGAGAAATATGACCGACCATGAAGGAAGATCTGCGAATGCCCCCCACCAGCTTTGTCCGGTTTGAAAGAACAGAATGGATAGCAGTAAACCCAAAGCCGCTGGATTAAAGATGGGTTTATTGTTATGGACAAACAGATGTTTAAGCAATATAGAACCTGCTGCCGTAGCCGCAACTACGAACCAAGAAGTATTCGTGCCTAAGATCAAGGAAATGATTATTCCAGTTATTACTGCACCATCAGGCATAATTCTCTTTCTGCGCTCAAAGTAACAACATAGGATGTCCACAGCCAGAGTAACACTGACAGCAACGAGGCCATTGATTATACCGATCATATCGTGTAACCATACGGAGGCAATAAGGAGATAAGCAGCCATGGATATGGCGACATAGCCCTTCGGTGATTTTATCCATTGGTGTAATTTCACAATACTCCTCCAACTTTGACGATTTGTAATTTGGATGAGATTAATATTCCTTCTAATCCTACTTGCTCGATTAACCTACTCCCCTTTTCCAAACCTAACATGAACGATGCGGTCGAGAATGCATCGGCCATCATTGCGAATGGAGCGATTACAGTGCAACTGATCCAATCATTTGGTGATTGTCTAGTTGTGGGATTATAGATGTGATGCATACCTGTCACATCTACACTCTTGCGTTCGTAGCTTCCAGAGGTGCAAACCGCCTTATTGGAAACATCAAGTGTGTGAATAATATGTTCTTTGCTTTCAGGATGCTGGATGCCTATTTCCCAGGGATAGCCCTGCTCATTCACACCTCCTGCAAACAAATCGCCACCGGCATTGACCACAAACCCTTCGAATTGATTCAACTCATTGGCCGCTAGATCGATGGCGAATCCTTTGGCCACCGCTCCTAAATCAATGACCAACGGTGTCTTCAAATACAATGTTCGATCTTGTTGATTTAATACGATATCTCGATACGTAACGAGCTCTGAATCAGTAACGGTGCTTTGAACTGATTGTCCCGTTAAATAGTGGCGATTGAAGCCATGCTCCTCCATCACTTTTCCGACCGTAGGATCGAATACCCCGTCCGTCCATTGTGCCATTTCCAAAGCGAACTTGAGAGGTTCAAATAAGAACGGACTGACCGGAACCGGTGTTTCAATCTGTCTACAGGCTCTCATTAACTCACTGTCGATGCTAAACCGACTGCAAGCTTGCTCTACATGGTAGAATGCTTCAAAAGCCCGGTTGATTTGGGCTTCTACCATTTCCATTGAGTTACTTTCCCCACAGACTACTTGTATAGATACAACGGTATCCATGTACAATTTAGATTTTTTCATTTTTTCACCTTTATGCGTTTTGCGCTTGAGACATCGCATCATTGATTGCGTCTTTGAAGGCACGGGTACTATACGTTGCACCCGATACATTCCTCACCTGCGCACTTTGAATCTGTAGTACTTCTTCAGGTAACCCTACTACATCTCTTTTTGAATAGTGCATTGCAAACTTACTGATCTCAACATCTGTAATTTTATCGTTCTTGAAGGTGACTGCCACTTGAATCGACCCACGTCGATTCTTTCCCAAACCTGTATAGGTACCGTCTTGATAGAGGCGAATGATTGGCGTAGTCGGTTCCACACTGTTTGTTTGACTACTGTTTGTTTGACTATTGTTTGTTTGGCTATTGTTTGTTTGACTACTGTTTGTTTGACTATTGTTTGTTTGGCTATTGTTTGTTTGACTACTGATTGTCGGCATATCATTAGGTTGTACATCATTTGATTGATGATTTTCCTCGATATACAGTGGGGGTTGAACGATTGATGCTTGAGTTTCTGTTGTAAAATAGCCGGCGGCGTATACTGCGGCAACTGCCGTCGAACATAGAATCACCCACTTTTTGTCCATTCTTGCCACGTCAATCACTCCAATGTAAATGTCATATTCCTCTCCTGCTAAATCCAGTATAATTGTGGAATATTTAAATCTTCTTAAAAACAGGCTTTCTGTTAGAATAATTTTGAATCCTTGATAAAGGTGGAGAATGGCATGCGCGTTCTTGTGGTGGAAGATGATCCTTCCTTACTCCAGGTAATCTGTGATGTCTTTGAAAGCGAGTCTTTCCTAACAGATGCTGTAGCGACAGGCGATGAGGGATATTATTGGGCTCAACAGGGTATACATGATCTGATTGTCCTTGATGTCATGTTGCCTGGGATGAACGGTGTTGATATCGTAAAAAAGTTAAAGTCTCAATCTTTGCTGGTCCCTATCATTCTTCTGACCGCTAAGGACGCTGTGGAGGATCGTGTCGCTGGTTTGGATGCAGGAGCAGACGATTATATAACGAAGCCATTCGCCGTCTCGGAATTATTGGCACGATCAAGAGCCGTTTTACGTAGACGAGGCACAATGGGTCAGGAAGGTGAACTAATCTGTGGCCCCATTCGGCTAATTCCTGCAGCCAGGGATGCTTATAATGGACAATCGCCTTTGAATTTAACAGCAACAGAATATGATTTGTTGGAATTTTTCATCTGCAATAAAGATCAGATATTAACTCGTGAACAGATATTTGATCGGATATGGGGATTTGAATCGGGGTCCACTACAACGGCGGTGGATGTATATGTGCATCATCTACGGAAGAAACTTGCAGCCAATGGTGCAGACACATTTCTTCGCACAGTGCGAGGCATCGGATATTTATTAAAAGGAGATTCCCATGTTTAATAACATCCGCAGAAAATTGGTCATTGTGAATGCTGTAGTGTTCCTTCTGGTTATCACAGTATTGAGCTCATTATTATACATTCACATGCGATATCGGTTATCACACGATATGGATGAAATGATGAGACAGGCGGAAACCCGAGTACAATCCTACCATAATCTCTCGGAATTACTTCGATCTAATTATTCCGATCCTCAGCAGGATGAGAGGACGACATACTTATTTTGGAATGAGCAGGGTCAGTTGATTGGGCAGTTGCCTGCACAATCATTCTCACTGGACATCGCTATTCAATTCAGAGCTCCGGAGGAGAAGGTAACACTTCGAACGCTTACTCTTGACAAGCATAGCTATCGGGTCATGCAATTTCCCAATCGCAATCAAAGCTCAAGCAAGATCGTAACAATCGGAATTGTCAGAAGCCTAGAGGACATTGAAAGTACGCTCCACAACTTATTATGGGATATAGCCATGGCGATAATTGCAGGTGTTGTTATATCAGTTATCGCAGGTTTTTTTCTGGCTGGACGCGCGCTAATACCTATTCGTAATTCCTGGGACAAGCAGCAACGCTTTGTTGCCGATGCCTCTCATGAATTACGGACGCCAACAGCAATTATCCATGCACAAACCGAGCTGCTACTCAGACATCCCACACATTCCATCGAGCAGGAAAGCCCTCATATCGCCGTTATTCTAAAAGAAAGCAGGCGAATGAATAGGCTACTGGACGATTTGTTGACTCTCGCTCGATCTGATTCCAATCAGCTGCAAATTCAGACATCTATCATTCCACTAAATTCCTTGCTGTTGGAATTAACGGGACAATTTCAATTGCTTGCGAGCACGAAGGAAATCGTCCTCCTATCAGATCTTCAAGAACCGTTGTCTCTATGGGGTGATGAAGGTAGAATCCGCCAGCTTCTAATCATCCTATTGGATAATGCATTGAAGTTTACTCCTCCATCCGGACGAATAGAGGTGGCGGGTCGATATCAATCCAATCACGTATATATTAGTGTGTCCGACAACGGATGCGGAATTGCAGAGGATGAACTTCCTCATATCTTTGACCGATTCTATCGCGGAGACAAAATCCGATCCCGTTCAGAAGGAGGGACAGGTCTAGGTTTGTCCATCGCACAATGGATTGTGGACGTGCATGGCGGTGTTATCCGAATAGAATCAAAGGTAGATCAAGGCACTAAAGTTGAGCTGCTCTTCCCAAGGAAAAAATAAGCTCTGTCATTAGGTTAGCAGCTGAATCGCAGTAACGACTCTAATTACGAAAACGGAAAGGGGCTGTCCCATTAGCCTCTATTCCGCTAACCCTCTACTTACCGCAAAGTTCAAAAATTTAGCCCTACTTATGGTATCGCTTGATTGAGCGTCTCCGTATGGACGGCTTGCTGATTGGCTCTACTCCGCCTTCCATGGGCCCAGTCCAATATGGGCTTCTCAAGGAAGTAATACGACAGTGTTGCGATCAGATAGGACACAGCCAGCACTCCCGCCGAGATCAGAGCCCACCTTTCTAGACTTGCAACACCCATATACTGATAGTCCTTAGCCCAATACATAGCAATCAATGTGATAATCAGATGGTGCCACAGATACAGTCCGAACGATACCTTGGCCGTAAATCTGAACAGTGGATTGTCAAGCAGCTTCTGCAGGAAGAGAGACTGCGAGCCTGTTGCCAGCGGTATGGCGATTAACACGGCAAAATACGGATAAAAGAAAGGCTGAAGCTGCCAGCTTGTGCTGAATTCCGGAGCGTGGCGAAGCGACCACAGCATTAGGAATGCCGAGACCAGCCCTACAGCGCCCGCCGCATCAAAAAAACCAAATCGCTTCAGTTTGTCAATTCGAGTAGACGGCTGGCGTAGCCTGGTCGCAATCCCTGCCGCAAGTATACCGATCGTAAAATGGCCGAAGAATCCGATCGGATTATAATTCGGCATCCAGTATTTCGCGCCGCCGATCAACCCAAACTGCCAGCCCCGATTCTCTTCTCCCGGAGTTAGGTAGAGGTGGATAAGCTTGTTCAGCAGTAGTATGAAAAGCAACGCGCCGATCCAATACGTGAAAGAAGTCAGAAATGACCGTTTTTTTAGCAGCGCGAACATGCCTGCCATAAAAAGTGGCATCAGCGCGTAACAGAAAACTTCGAATGCGATAGACCAGAAAGGACCGTCGATCTCAGAAGGAAAAAACGTTGTATAGTGAAAGCCAGCCGTAAACGTTAACCCCGCTAAGCTGCGCAGGGCAAAGTGTTCATTCGGAATGTTCAACAACAGGATCAGTGTCATGCACACGAGGAAGACCACATAATAGCTGGGTACGATTCTCGCTGCCCGCCGAAACAGGTATTGACGAATGCTGGGAAACTCCGCTCCCGCCAAATAATTCCGCCAAAATGGAAAGGCTAGTAAAAATCCGCTCAATACAAAAAAAATGCTGACACCCGAATTGCCTACCAGAGTAAAAGCTTGCACTTCCTGAACACCTGCTTGCTGGTCAGCCATCGACAATCGTTGGGCAAAATGATGAAAAATTACAGCTAGACAGGCAAGTGCCCGAATACCGTCAGCCCCTCCTAATTGAAGCTGGTTTGCGTTTAACTTCATCGCAGTTCCGCTCTCCCATCAACAGAAATGGTATATGGGAACATGGAAGCACCCGGATTCTATCCTGTGGCAATAGAAGAATATCACCTTCCACGTTTTTGACAAGTTTACCCATATACTAAAGTATACGACAGGACTGTTCAAATTACCATAAATCTACCTATTCATTAGTTTGCAGGAGACCCATCTTATCGCGAGCCCGGAACTTAACTGTCAGAACATAGAAAAGGCCCGTGTCTTCCGTTAGGAAGCCCGGGCCTTTCGGCAAAAATAGGCTGTTTATTGCTCAGGTGTTGCTTCAGGCAGAACGGAAGTTTCGAAAACCTCGCCAGTGCTTTGATCAATCAAATTGATTGTGACTTTAATGTCTGATTCCTTAACTCCTGAATAGATCTGGTACATCAAGCTTTGCATGGTAAGTCCGAAGATAACGAGTCCATCCACACTCTCCTCGGACTCGTAAGCAGCCTTGTCCACTGTGATGTTGTATTCCTGAAACTTTTCTTTATCGTAGTCCAGGTTTTTGATTGAAGATGTGTTTTCGGCTGAATGAACACCTTCGATCATGGTCGTCAATTCCGAATGATATTTTTCCAGTAGTTTATTTAGATTTTCCTGGGATATAGCTACTGATACACTACCGTCATCATTCTTTACCGTGTTTGTAGCGCCCGCTTCTACGATTTCAGCAGTCATGCCTTCAACGTCCTCAGGTGCGCCCAAGGAAGCCGGGAAGACGATCGTTACTTCGCCATCTCCTGTGGCACCGCTTGATTCAGCGCTACTGCTTGCCTCCACGTTGTCATTTGCCCCCGTGTTACTGCTCTTTTCTCCGTTTTTGCTTGAACATCCTGTCATCAGTAACGCGATAATTAAGATGAAGACCCCAGCTTTTTTCATTTTTTTCTCTCCTCCATTGATGTAGTCTCCCTAGCAGTTCTTACTTCATAGGGATAGTTAACTCCCTATGAAATTATAGAGAAGTATTTCCAAGATGCCTAGTGAGCTTTGTCATTATTTTTGTCATATTGTCATATGACAGAATAAATGACAAAGTTCACTATTTTATTGTGGATATATAAATTAAAATTAATTTATATATTTGAGATAGGAGAGATCATATTGGCTGCATCTAAGAAGACATGGTACATATTGGGCATATTGGGCTTATTGCTTGTTGGATTCTTATTTTTATTAGGTGATTCTGAAGAGGGAGCTTCCAACGAACTATCCCCGAGTGAAATCGTTGCGAATGACAAAGATTCCGGGAAGAACGCTCCAAAGGAGATAGATTCGAATTTACCTGGATACACGGTTCTCGTCTATATGAACGGTTCGGATCTGGAGAGCACTTGGGACGAGGAATACGAAGTTTTTTCGGGCGCAGCCTCCACGGATTTAGAGGAAATGATGAACGGCCTGTCCGGTGACGATGTTCAGGTTATTGTGGAAACCGGAGGAACGCTGAACTGGGCGTATCCCGAAATCAGTGGCGAACAGAATCAGCGCTGGATGGTCAATGAGGGTGGTCTGACAAATTTAGCAGACGTAGGTGCGAAAAATATGGGTGATTCGCAGACACTAGCTGACTTCGTGACATGGGGGGTAGAGAACTATCCTGCTAATAATTACGCACTGATCTTCTGGAATCATGGCGGTGGTTCTGTGCTCGGATTTGGCTCGGACGAGCTGTTTGATGGTGATTCGTTGACCCTCGACGAGATTGGAGCGGGCCTAGCGGCTGCATACGAAAAAACGAGCAAAAAGCTTGATCTGATTGGATTCGATGCTTGTCTGATGGCAACGGTGGAGACCGCTTATCAACTTAGCCCCTACGCCGAATACATGATTGCTTCGCAGGAGCTTGAGCCTGGGCATGGATGGGATTACACAGGAGCGTTAAACTACTTGTCCAATGAACCCTATGCTAGCGGAGCGGAGTTTGGTAAAGCTATCGTGAATACTTACAAAGAGCATGCGATCGTGTTTGGCGAGGAGAAATCAATCACGCTTTCGGTTATCGATCTAGATAAGGTGCCTGCTGTTGTTCAGGCGCTCGAAGCTTTGGTGAAGGAAGCCGGTCCTATCATCACTGCAGATAATAAGCGCTTCTATAGCTTTGCTGAAGGGCGAAGCAAGGCGGAGGATTACGGAAGCACGACCGCTCACGGTGGCATAACCGATATGGCCGATCTCGCTTCTATTGCGAAGAACGTATCAAGCCAATATCCAGATACAGCCGATGCGTTGCAAAATGCGATTCATTCCGCGGTTGTCTACAATATGAACAGCATTGGTCGTCCAGACGCGAGTGGACTGTCCATATATTTTCCGCATAAGGACAAAGGAAATTTTGATAATAATCTCTCGGTGTACACCGGAATCGGCTTCTCCGAGATCTATGTAGATTTCTTAAATAGATATATCTCTCGATTGACGGGTGTAAAAAGTGGCGTATCAATCGAGAAAAGCAATAAAGAGGAGTTCTCGTTCCAATACGGGTCGGATGAGAGTGATATATTCGAAGTTCAGCTTAATCCGGACGATCTGGAGCGAATCGAACAGATTTATGGTGTTGTGGCCATGTTGCCGGAAGGCTCGGATGGACCGATGGTGTATCTGGGTTACGATCACTATGTCAACATGGACTGGGAGACTGGTTTGTTGCAGGATGACTTCTCTGGGGAATGGTTGACGTGGGACGGCAATTTCGTTTCCTTGTTCATGGTAAGCCAAGGTGAGGGCTACATTCGTTATGCGATCCCGGCGATTCTGAACGGGAAGGAAGTAGATATTATCGTTCACTTTGACATTGAGTCGGGAGAGTTCGAGGTGCTCGGTGCATGGCGTGGTATTGGAGAAAAAACAGGTATGCCAGACAAGAATATGCTGAAAATTTCCGCGGGCGAAGAAATCATACCCCTTTATTATTATGATGATAATGATGAAGCAACAGAAGATGAGGAGTATACACGGGGAGAAGCGTTCATCGTCGGCAAGGATAAAGACCTTTACTATGACGTACTGCCGAATGGCAGTTATCTGTATGGTTTCTCGATCATCGATTATTCTGGCAACGAAACGTACTCCGATTTTGTGGAGATCCTATTAGAGGAGTAGGCTTGTCGCGCCTAACTTGACAACATATTCCACCCATTGAATAATATACACATAAGTTTCAAGCTTATTCATGTGGAGGATCCAAATGAGAAAACTGACTGTCGCAATTATTGCTATGTTATTACTTACAACTTGGCCTTTATCCTTATTTTCAACTCCAATTAAAGCGGCTGTGGATGACACACCCGGGGACTATCTCTGGGATACGCTTACTCCTGAACAATGGGACGATATTATTCCAGAAGGAGATTACTATAGAATCATCAAGGTTTCTAAATATGGAGAGAAGACGTATGGGTTGATGGATAAATCAGGTAAATTTATTTTTAGACCAGAATATAGACGTCTTGTTAAGGTTGGACCTAATAAGCTACTAGCGGAAGTTCTCATTAATAATAAGCGAACAGATTTCATTGATATGAATGGCAAAACCGCTTTCTCATTGCCAGGTAACTATACCGTCTCTGATTTCTACAAGGATAGGGCAGTCGCTGAATTCAACTCTTATATGTATTTTGACGGAAAAGATAATATCTTCGTGCAAGGAAACTCCGGAGTGATTAATTCCAAGGGAAAATTCATAATCACTAATAAATACGATTCAATACGTCAACTCGTAAACACCAAGGATGGGAAAATCTATTATTGGGTTAGACCCATTATTAATGGTCATAAAATCACAATGATATTCGATGCTAACGGGAAAGAGCTCACACGTTTTGACTCAATACGGTTAGTATCCGAACACTCTCTCATAGGTGGTCTAGATACCTTCAATTCAGATACGATCGTGGCCGTCAAGAACGATAAATTGGGGACTGTTAATATGGCGGGTAAAACAGTCGTTCCCTTTATCTATGAACAATTCGTAGAGACGCCATTCGGGGCAACATTCGATCTGAGCAGACACGAGGAAGAGCTAAAGGAGCATTTTCATAATGGGTTAGCTATCTTCATTAAAGAAAATAAATATGGTGTTGTTAATAATAAAGGGAAAGTTATTATTCCACCTAACTACGATAGAATTCGATTGATACGAAGTTTCCCTAAACAGACTGGATCACGTGTATTACGTACAGAGGACACCTCGCTCTTCTTACTCGACAAGAACGATAAGTACGGTTTAGCGGACAGCACTGGCAAAATCATTGTTAAACCTGAATGGAATTCGATCGGTGACTTCTCAGAGGGTCTTGCGGAGGTTCAAAAAGGAGGCAAATATGGATTTATTGATATGAAAGGTCGGATTGTCGTCACTCCGCAATTCGATTGGGAATGGTCCCCGGACCAAGTGCTGTTCGAAGATGGTATAAGGATTGTGAAAAAAAACGGCAAGTTTGGCTTGCTATCTTCCTCTGGCGCACTTCTAAGTACGCCTCAATGGGACGATATCCAAACGGATCTTTCTTCAGATTTGTTACATGTAGGGAAGCATATAGATGGTGAAAAGCTTTATGGATTTATTGACCGCAAAGGCAACGTGGTTATCGATGTTCAATATTACAATATAAATGAATTCCAGAATGGATATGCACATGTCGAGAGCGATGATTTCCAAGGATACATCGATGATCATGGAAAAGAAATTATTACGAATTGGACACTTTATGATCTTTTTGAAGCTGCTGGCGTAAATCTTGTGAACCCGTATTACAATAAAATAGAAATCACCACGAGTGGCAACAGTATTGCTCGGGACACGAATTTCGAATATCGTATGTTTAATATTCCGTCAGGCAAGCCACTAGCAACGAAAAGTTACCCTGTTATGGAGTCCGAGGGACCATTTATGGTCGCCTACGATGGAACATACCTACGAGATAAAGACGATTTTGAGTTTGATTTTAAATATAATAGAGGAAAAATGGTTGGAGGGTTCTATTATTTAAACCCACTGGGTCGGATTGTACTTACTGTTCCGATAAACATGCGCATTATACAAGGTAAACATGGTCAAGAGCCATTGACATGGAACGAGAACCTTGAATTCAAAGAAGGCTACACAGCCATAACCTATAATGGTAAAAAATATGGGCTGATCAAACTTCGCCATAAGTAACGAAGTACTTTGAATAGGAAACTTATGCGCACCGCCGCCACCAATCTGGTGGCGGTATTTTTTGTCTTTATTACAATAGAATCGCGCATAGTTCACGTAAAAATGCAACTCTACATGTAAACGTTTTACCATTAGTATTTGGAGTGAGAATATGGAAATTCAGCTGGTATCCGGCAATATTCTCAATCATTGCAGGTATATACCAATCGAGGGGGCCTTTTATTCATGAAAACCGTAGTGAAATCACGTAAGTTCACCGCTTCACTGCTTCTTGCTCTCGCATTGATGCTCGTCATGAGTCTGACGGCGATGGCTGCCGATGACGATCTCGTGTACGACAACTACGACCGCGCAACATTGAGCGACTTCGCGAGCTCCGGCGCGAATGCGGCATGGACAGGCGGCGACGCCGGCAAAAGCGCTTCAATCGACAGCAACGCCCTAAAGCTTGAGTTCGGCAGCAGCGGGTGGTTCGGCACGGGCGGCGGCATCGACGCAAGCCAGTACAAATACATCGTCATCCGCGCTAAGGGTGCAGCGGGTGGAGAAGGCTCGGCGTTTGACCTGAACTACGCCGTCGGCGATCAGGTGAAAACGATCGGCAAAGCGTTCGCTGACCTCGTCGGTCCGTCCGGCGACAAAGTGCCTGCAATCACGAAAGACTATCAAAACATCGTCATTGACATGAAGGGGAATGGAATCGAATCCGGTATTCAAGCGTTCCACTTCAACTTCCACGACGGCGCTAGTGGCACGCTGTGGATCGACTCCATCTCGTTCACGAACAATGCGCCGAAAGAGCCAGCAAAGGATAACGGTGCAGCTACGAAGACGGACGAGGGTGCGGCTGCTCCAGTAGCAGAGCCGAACCCGAAAACTGGCGATACGATGAACACATCGCTATACATCGCTCTGGCTGCTGTATCCGGTGCCGCTGCGCTGTTCCTCGTATTCAAAGCGAGAAAAGCAAACCGCTAATCTGAACGTTGGCAAATCCGCATAATCCCTCCGGATCTATGCGGATTTTGCGTTTCAATGTGGCGAAGGTGGAGGAGGGAAGTTTGATGCACTGGCATAAGATTGGCTATTACGCGGGTTGCGCGGCCACGCTCGCGGTGTGCGTGCTATCGGCCTGGAAGCTGATCGATTATTACGGTGACGTGCGATCGTCGAAGCATCAACTTGACGAAGCGAAAACGCTGTATCGCGAAGCTAATCAGACGACACAAACGAAGGCATTACCCCCGTTCGTACCGATCCCGAACACTATGCCCGTCGACTTGAAGTCGAAGTCTCCGTTCGCGGCATCTGACCGCGCCAACCTGCCTGCGAGCTTGACGGTGCAGGAACGATTCAAGACGCTGTTGCAGACCAATTCCGATGTTGTAGGCTGGCTGAAGATCGACGGCACGACGATTGATTATCCTGTGCTGCAAGCGGAGGATAACGCATTTTACTTGAAGAAGGACTTGTACCGAAACGACAACGTGACGGGCAGCATTTTCATGGATTATCGCAACCATATCGACCGTCCTGAGTACCATTGGATCGTCTATGGCCATTACATGAATGACGAAATCATGTTCAAAGGACTGCTTAAGTACAAAGATGAAGATTACTATGAAGAGCATACGGTCATTTCCTTCGACACGTTGTACGGGGACCTCAAATGGTTAATTTTCTCCGTGTACTACACTGATGTGAACGAAGACTATATCCGAACCGAGTTCGCGGACGATGAACAATTCTGGTCGTTCGCAGGCGATCTGAAGGCGAACTCCTTGTACGACACGGGCATCTCTGTAGGAGCGGACGATACGATCCTAACGCTGTCGACGTGTTCCCGTACGGAAGAGGGCGGTCGATTCACCGTACACGCGAAGCTTATTACCGCCACCTCGTAACTTTACACGTCGGTTCTATCATTGAGCAGAGAATTCCGCTTCTGGCTCTGGATACGGGAACAAATCACTGACGCGCGCAGTGTGCCCTTGCTCGTCTGCGAACACAACGTGCTCCCGGCGCAACTCACGGGGAGATCGCAAGCCGCATGCGGCGGCAAGCGAAAACAGCCCTTCACGCATCTGCAATATATAGTTCATGACACGCCATTGCTTCTCTTCGGGCGCGAGTGCTTCCTGATACTTCGAATCCGTCGTCGTAATCCCTGTCGGGCATTTCCCCGTATGGCACTGCATCGCCATAATACATCCATTGGCCATCATGAAGCCGCGCGCGGAGTTGACGCAGTCAGCGCCGAGTGCGAGGGCGATCGCGACTTTGTCCGGCGTGATGAGCTTACCTGATGCGAAAATCCGGAAGCGGTTGCGCACGCCGAACTTACGGGCGATATCGTCGAGAATGAGCAATGCGGCATACAGCGGCAGCCCCATTCCGTCGGCCATCGCCTTGAACGTCGCACCGGAGCCGCCCTCCGATCCGTCGACCGTGATGAAATCGGGGAAAATGTCGAGCTTGAGCATCGCTTGGAACAGCGGCTCTAGCCGCTGGGGATCACCGACGACAAGCTTGATGCCAACCGGCTTGCCTCCGGCTTCCTGCAAGGAGCCGATGAAGCGCAGTGCTTCATCGGGACTCGTCAGAAATTCGAACCGGTTCGGCGAATTGACCGTCTTACCGACCGGGACAAGTCGGGCACGGGCGACTGCTTCGGTCACTTTGGAGCCTTCAAGGTGGCCACCGCGAATTTTGGCGCCTTGGTGGAACTTCAACTCGAACGCCTTGATGTTCGGCATGGCGGCTTTACGCTTGAACTCTTCGATCGAGAAGATGCCAGTCTCATCACGGAATCCGAAAAGGCCCGGTCCGATCTGGGCGACGATGTCAGCTCCGGTGGCGAGGTGAATGTCCGCGACACCTCCTTCGCCAGTATTAATCCATGAACCGCCAGCCATTCGAGCTCCACTGCCAGTCGACTGAATGTAATGCTCCCCAACTGCGCCGAACGACGTCGCTGAAGCTCCGAACATCCCTCTGATCCGCCACGGTATTTGTCGATGCTCACCAACGATGACTGCGTCGTCCTCCGTGAGAAGCCACGGCTTGACCTGCTCATCGACAAACTTTTCCCGCCTTGTGAACACCCCTTCGTCGATAATGACGTATTTTTTGCCGGGCACCGACGTCTCGTTGTCGACGTTCAGCTCGCTCGTCAGCTTCGGGAACATCGCATTGGACAAGTAATAGCCCGGCTTCTCGTAATCGCGACGGCCACCGAAGGAGATTAGATCGGTACGGTACTTGGCCGCGTAGACGAGTCCGACGAAATCGGCGCGGGAGAACGGCTTGCCTTCCGTGTCGTTATCGAACCAGTATTGGCGGAATTCCGGCCCAAGCTTCTCGAGCAAGTAGCGCATCCAGCCGAGGAACGGGTGGGAGCGGATAATGGAATGCTTCGGTCTTTTGGACAGGATGTACATGTAAACTATGAACGCGAGCGGCGGAACGACGATCAGAGCGAGAATGACGAGTGATACGGCGAGAACCATGAGGTATGCCTCCACGAGTAAAGGGTATAAGTGCTTAAACCTTATTTTACCATATTAATCGACCGGATACTCCTGGGACATAGATATAAAGACCAGCAAAAAATACGGGACTTCTGAGTTCACGCCTCAGAAATCCCGTATTTATTAATTTAATATTTTAATGCTTCTTCTACTCCGCTATTGAGGTTTTTACTTGCTGCATTGGCTTCCTTGCGTACATCTTATTGAGTATTATCGTTTGCACGATTATGAATATACCGCCAACCGCCCAATATAACGGTAACGCAGCTGGCATCGCAAAAGAAATCATACCCATCATGATCGGGGACAACAATCCGATGAAAGCCATTTGTTTATTTTGATTTTGCTGATATTGCACTGAAGCGGATTGTGACACGCGAAACTGAACGTAATAAACCGCAGCGGCAATGAGTGGCAAAATCATATCCGTATTCCCCAAACTAAACCATAGAAAATCGTGAGCTGCGATCTCTGGGGTACGACGAATAGCGTAGTAAAATGCGAGGGTGATCGGCCATTGAAGAAGTATCGGCAAACACCCTATGTTTAAGGGATTAAATTGGTGCTTCTGGTAGATCTGCATCATTTCGATTTGCTGTTGCTTTTTCGCATCCGCGCCGGCATCGTTCTTATACTTCTCCTTGAGCGCATTTAACTCCGGCTGGACGATCGCCATCTTTTCTTTCATAGCCATTTGCTTCTTCGTTTGATTCATCATGAGCGGCATAATAGCAAGTCTGATGATGAAAGTAACGAGTACGATCGATAATCCGTAATCTCCGTGAAACGCATTCGCGAAATACTTGATCATGAGCGAGAACGGATAAATAAAGTAATGATTAAAGATTCCCGGCGAATCAGCATGAATCGGGTTTGATAGGGATGCTGTCGAGCATCCGCTAAGCAGAATCATTGGAATAGCTACAAACATAACGATGAGTATGGGCTTCGTCCACTTTTGGGACATCAATAATATTTTCACGGTCATCCTCCCTAATTGAATGTTGCTTTATCAATGTGGGGAAAGACCGTGGGCATCTTCATCTGGCGCTTCTTTTCGTCTGGCAATACGCACTATCCACCGCTGGATCCCGTCAAGCTGTGGCTGTCTGACAGACACGAACAAAGTTGAACCCGCCGAAGCATCTTCTTGATTCCAGTGTATCGTTCGGGTAGAAAAGTAGGTGAATGGAAGAACCAATATGGAAGAGATGAGACCGATCGAGAGCGCCAATTGAATAAAGTCAAAAATATGCTCCAATCAAGTTCACCTCCATTTGAGTCATTTTGGTAACATTAGGGTTATTATATCATGATTCGCCCTATCCGACTGGAAGTTCTCTTATCATACTGGATAGACAGTTTTGTTTTTGCCGGTTTTTTTAGCTTGATAGAGCAAGGAATCCGTGATGCTGAAAAAACGGGACTTCCCCATTCCTTGAACGTATTCTGACAGTCCGATGCTGACCGTGACTCGGCGGTCTTCCATTTCCGGGTGATTGAGCTGCCAAATAGACTTCCGGGTATATTCGCATAAATCGAGAGCTTGCTCCAAATTCTTTGCAGGAAAGATTATGGCGAATTCTTCGCCACCGTATCGGGCAATAATCTCGTCCGATGTAAGCGACTGTCGCGAAATGCCGGCCACTCTCTTCAATATGATGTCACCGACTGCATGGCCGTAAGTATCGTTGATGGACTTGAAATTGTCGATATCCAATACCGCGATTTGGAGCGGCATCTTGTTTGTCTCGAATTGTTCGATCATATGATCCAGATATTCATGGAAGGTCTTATGATTATATAAATCTGTCAAGGCATCGGTCTTGCTTAACCGTTCCATGATGGTATTCTTGATCAGCAAATCCCGTTCAGAACGAGAACTCCTAATCAGCCTCTCCATCATATCCTTCCCTCTGTGGAGTAGTTGCACCAGGATCAAATATTCACCACTCAGAATAAAGAACAGGGCAAACCGTTCATAAATCGTCATATAATCCCAAATTTTGGGGTATAGCACATACATAGTTGCCAACACGGGGAATAGCATTAAATATGCGAATGTTAGGTGTTTTTTTGTAAAATGGAACGCCGCGGTCAACATCGGAATCATCATGACATACTGCATTCCAATCAAAGTCTTGTTGCCGTAAATCAGAACAGCACCTATTAGGATACCTGTTAAGATGATCGTATAGGGGCGCGGTTTCTTATAATACCGCTCCAGCAGTTCATTTGTCGTAACGAGTGCGATTTGCAATCCTGAAGGAATAGCCATCGTGTGTAACAAGAAATGTTGCACAACTTCTGGACTTAATTTCATCTTAATGAAGAGGGCGACAATCTCAGCTACTAAGGAAATCAGAACCACAATCCAATAGCCATTCAGAATCTTCCTTTGCCACTTTCTTACATCCTCATGAAGTTCTAGTACCTGTGTCAATGGAATCGCATCCTAGTTAATAGTATTTGATTGTAGAAGGGGAAATTACTTCTATCTATTCTATCGTCATTGCAATTCATCTTTTAAAGGTATACTCGTTAAGTTTCATGAGGAAAAGTGGCATACTTACACCGATTTTGGAGGACTTACCAGCCTTTTTAATGAACTTCGACATCTAGCTCTTCAGCCTCTATCGACTGAATTTTCGCCTCAACCGTCCTTCCACCCTTCTCATACGCTGCAAAGCAAATGGTGAAATCGTCATAGGTATAGATTAATTTATAGTAGGGTTGGTCATACATAGATTCAGGTTCCACTCGTTCTACCACCCCTTCAGTACCCAAAAAACGCTGGATTTCGGAAAATGTCATACCTAGCTTTGCTCCATTAATATCGACATTTTCTCTGCAGTAGATGGAATTAATATTCGAATAATATTCATTTACAAAGATCATCCCATATCGTTCATAGAACAATCCGTAGCCAAGTTCAAATTTACCTATGACTTTATGGTATTCCCCATATTCTTTGCCCAGCTCTTCAATCACTTGTTCCTGGGTCAAACTTATTAGCTTCTTTATTTTGTTGAAGTCTAAAGCGTATGCAATAGGCTTAACTTGATTGCTGTCCGGATAATAAAAAATCTCCCCAGCCTTTCTGTAAATATGTAAATCATCCGTTTTACCCTCGCGATCTTCCAACCAGAAACTAACCACGATTTTGTCGAACTCATACACTAATAAATAGTTAGGTGGATACCATTCCGGATCCAACGTCCAATCGACTATTTCTCCTTCTCCTAGAATCTCTCTGAGCTCAGAGACTGTCATGCCTACCTTAGCGCCATTAATATCCACATTAGTAATGCCTTCATACGTTGCTCCCTCATCGCATAAAATCGAATCGATATAATCCCCGCTATTGTCAAAGGTTATCGTAATCCCCCACTGTGGGTAAGCGATTCCTGTTCCGTAATGGGTATCGCCATTGCTGTAGTATAGATAATAATCCATACCGAGTAGTTCAATGATTGACTCTCTATCCATGTTAATAATAGCTTGAATATGCTCCAAATCTGGTTTGAATGAAGCACGTGAAGTGATGGAATCCTCATATGCATCATTTCTTTGGATCTCGAGGCGGGTAATCGGGCTATTCTCATCTGTGGCTATAAAACGAATAAAGAATTGACCGAAGTTATACGACATTTCGTAAGAGGGCTTACGGCCTGTCGTTATTTTCGTTTTCCCGCTTCCTAACAAGAGACTAATTTCATTAGGTTCCATGCCTAGCTTTACACCATCAATATCTACTAGCTCATTGCAATAAATCGTTTTAATACTACCCGTTTTCTCATCGAAAATGATACTTAGCCCCATCTCTTCATACAGTAATCCTTTCCCTGGCTGTAAATCACTGCCGACGTACTGGGAATAGGATTGGCCCAGTTTTTCGATAACTTTCTCTTTATTTAGCCCCATAATTTCTTTTAGAGTATAGAAATCGGTTGTGATAGCGTTCTCTGTGTCCACAGTCGTTAATGAAGACTCCAAATCCTCATAATTGCTGATTGAAGATTGTGGTAAAGCAGATTCTTCAGGTTGATCTACTTCTATAGATTTGACAGTCGGTTGAGCAGTTTGTACTTCTGCCCCCTCTCCCCCAAAGCAAGCCGTTAGACTTAGTGTACAAATGATAAGTAACAGCATCTTTCTCATTCCATCACCATCCACTTTCCTCTAAAGCGTCTTCTAATATTTCCTATTATATTTAATAACCGATGTAAAGGGTTGAAGTTTTCAGCTTCAACCCTTTTGGATTCCTCCTACGAGCTAGTTACATTTTGCGAACCGCAAACCAGAGTTCGATATAATTGAGGCCGTTTTTTGTCCCGTTCATTTCGAACTCTACCCCGTCCACCTGCTCGTAGCCAGCCGTAGGAAGCCATTCGGTGTAAAAGCGACGGTAAAGCGTTTCGATCGTATCTCCGAACTGCTCCCAGTGATGCGGCTCCGACGGAAAGATCACCCACGTATACGCGGGAATCGTTACCGTGGTGTATCCGTCCGTGTTGCTGTTTTCTTCCTTGAATGCACACAGCATGTAAGGAAACGTATCCGGTCCGGTCTTCCTGTAACTGCAGACTGCATTCACAGGGTATAGATCCTGGCTCACGAATGATGGCAAAACGCCCGCACGTGCTTCAAGTTGCTTCACGTCGCCGTTCGCATGGCTCTGCTCCCAAAGTTTGGCTGGCGTTTGAGGTGCCTCCTCGCCTCCGTCGGTGTGAAAAATTCCTTCAATACCGAATACTTCAAAACTTTCCTTCGTCTCAATTCGATAATTCATCGCATCTGCCCCTCTAATCGTGATAAGGAAGGACAGACGGGGGTAGGCTTTGAGTGCAATCCCGTCTTGACGAGCCATAGCCGGGGTGATCCCGTGTAGTGCATGGAACGCCCGCGCGAACGAAACTGGAGAGTCGTAACCGTATTTAAGCGCGACATCGATTACTTTCGCCACTCCGCGATGCTGTAGTTCCAGCGCAGCAAGCGTCAGCCGTCTCCGCCGAATATACTCCGCCAGCGTCACATCCGTAATGAATGAGAACATTCGCTGGAATTGGTGCGACGAACAGCAGGCCATGCTGGCCACCTCGCTAAGCTCAATGTCCCCGGTTAGGTTCTCCTCAATGTAGTCTATCGCCCTGTTCATCCGCTCCAACCACTCCATCTTACTCCCTCCTCTCGAGTTCAAGTATAGTCGGAGCAGAAATTCGCTTCGCAACAATTTGTGCACAAAGAAGTTACTTCGCCTCAATTGAATTGACACAAGAAATTACTTTGGTTCACAAGAAAAAGACAGTGATTTTTGCTGTCTTCACTCTTTAATAACCCCACCATGAAACATACACTCATAGATTTTTGTGTTTCCGATCAAAATTTCTTCGTATCCGCTAAACCATTCAAAATTTCCATCAACTGTACATTTATAAGTGAAGATATCATTCTTGTATATATTAGGTCCTCTAAACGGCATGTTATGAGGTACATTTTTTAGCACTTCTTTCAAAAAGTCACCGCTAAAACCATCTGCAATAACACGCCCAACATAGTTCATTGCCCAAAATGGCTTATCATTTTCCCACAAAGCTTCTTCTCCTGCAAATTTTTCAGAACCTAAATAAGTATCAATGTATCTCAAATTCCCCTTTATAAATTGTAAATCGTGTGACTCTGGGCGAGATGGAGATATTTCTGATCCTTCACCTGCATATGTTACTTTTTTTGCTTCGATTAAAAACTCTATGACAGCTTTGTTCTCCATACACAAAATCCTCCTTATATGTTTTATTATTCTATTATCTTAGAACATTTGTTCGTAACTGGCAATGCCAATAAAGTAAGTTTTATCATCTTTCGGTTTACTTTTTGACCAATACCATAACTACAAGAATCCCAGCTAAAAAAACGATAAAATACGGCTCCGTTAATGCAGTAAAGGCCGCCACCACATAATAAACTACCAGCGTACAAACAAAAATGATAAAAGTGGCCACATAACGGCCTCTTCGTTTCAATCCTTTCACCTCCAGACCTTTACTCGCTGTCGCAAGTTATGCTAATCATGTTCCCAAGTATAGAAGAGACGGTGTGAATCTTATAGAGTTGAAAGTACATAACTTTCGGACACCTTTGTAAACAAACGAAAAACCTTAGCTCGGTAAGATTCCCGGCTAAGGTTAGCATAACAACATTAGAATTAAGCGCTTAGGTTTAGCTTTCTCTCGAAAGCAGCATTTCTTCCTGAACTTTTTTCACCGCTTGCATACGGTTATCCACATTGAGCTTTGAATAAATAATCGATACGTAATTTTTAATTGTACTTTCCGAGAAATGAAGTTTTTGAGCAATATCCTTATACTTCAAACCTTCTGATAAATATCGCACGATTTCAATCTCTTTATCATTTAAACTGAACATCCGATTTTCACGTGCAAGGGAGGTTCGATTCTCGTCAGTATCTTTGTCATTACCTTGATCGAGAACCGATCGGTCTGGCCGCGATTGTTCGTTTCTATCTTCCACCAGCAGCTTGGCAGTTTCCATAGAGATCAGCGTACCTCCGTTACTAACGATCCGAATCCCCTCAGCCAAATACCGCGGTTGTATACTCTTGAGCAGAAAGCCTTCAGCACCTAGTGAAATCGCTTCTGCTGCATGATGTACATCTTGAAATGTGGTAAGAATGATGACTTTAACATTTGGCCAACGCTGTTTAATGCTTCTTGTCGCATCGACCCCGTTCATTAACGGCATATGAATATCCATCAAGATGACATCCGGCACATTGCTTTCGCAAAACTCGATTGCCGATTTTCCGTTTGTGGCAATACCCATAACTTCGAAGTCATGTTCCATGCTCAACAAAATACGGAAGCTTTCAGCGATTAAATCTTGGTCGTCAACAAGTAGAAGCTTAATATTGTTTTTCTGAAGATGGTTTATTAACGGCAACCGGCAATCGACACGAACCCCCTTGAAAGGTTCAGCAAATAGTTGAAGCGTGCCTCGCAGAGCTTCAATGCGCTCTTTCATCGTGTTCAATCCAAATCCGTACTGAAGCTTTTCCATATCTATACCTGAGCCATCGTCCACAATTTCCAATTGCACCTTATCAGAATTGAAAACTAGACGGATATCTACTCGCTTCGCTTGTCCGTGACGAATGGCATTCGTCATCGCCTCTTGCGCACACCTTAGCAAGGCAATTTGGTGCTGTTGCTGCAATACAACGGCCTCGCCCTCCATATGAAACAGAATATCAGCTCCCGTATTTTGGGACATTTCTGCTGCCAACCGTTCAATATGTTCATGAAGCAACTGGGAATCACTTAGTTTATCTGATTGGTGCACATGGTCGCGAATGTCCTCCAAACCTTTACGTGCTGTCCGAAGCAGTGTTTCCATGCGTTTTTCTCTTGCTTCTTCTGATGGATCTGCTTGCAGTCTCAGCACCTCTAACCCTGCAATAATGGAAGTGAACGTATGACCGATTGTATCATGAAGTTCCCGAGAAATTCGATTACGCTCTTCTAAAATGGTTAGCTGCTCCACCTGTTTGGCGTATTGCGCCAGTGCCCTATTTTTATCTAAAATCTCTAGCAATTGATCTTCATTCTCTTTCAGTAATATCCGCATCTGTTGATTATGATCCACATAATGGTGGAAGCGGATACCAATTTTGGCAGCGCCCCATAATACGATCGTCACTTGCAGAACAATAATAATTGAAACATTAATGATAAAACTGTCATACAGCGGAAACAAAGAATCCTTCCAGAAGATATATCCGAATGCTGTGCATACAGCTGTGGCAATACCTGTAAACATAATTAGATAACCGTTCAAGTAAATTAATGCTAGTGCTAGATTGATATACATAATTTGATAAGCTGCCAATGTCTCGTTGAATAGAAATAGCTCATACATGGATAAAAGAAGCATCATCGAGATCGTAATATATTTAAAAGCTCGTTGCATCGATGACACAAAGAGCAGTGAGAGCGTCAACCCAAAAAATAGAAAAGTAAATAGCAAAAATTTATAATTAACCGGATCAAAAAAAGAATACCGCGACGATATGTTCACTTCGGCCATTACAAATAAAGGGCCAAACAATAAAAAGGCGATCAGTCGATTCTTTTGCGATTCGAGCTCTAGGTTAGAGAAACAAGTCACTTTTATCCAACGAACCATGAGACAAACAATCCTCCTAATTGTCGATTAGTACAAGAGTCTTACTGTTATTCGGCAAAATTAGCCAAATCCCTCTTCTATTGGTACGGATTGAAAAACAAAGCACCCATTTCTTTTCGAAATGAGTGCTCATAATCATTTTATTCTTCAGCAACTTACCCAGCGATTTTTACAGTGCTTGTTTTTGCTGATACGACGGGTTGAGTGGCGCGCTGTAATGCAGACTTGCGGAAATATAGCAACTCGTATACCGCAGGTACCACAATAAGGGTTAGGAGCGTCGCAGCGGTTAAACCGCCAATAACTACGATCGCAAGACTTTGCGAAACGATATTACCTTGCTCGGATTGCGAGAAAACAAGCGGTAGCATTGCACATATCGTGGCAATCGCTGTCATCATAATCGGACGCATCCGAGTCGATGCGGCTTCAACGATCGCTTCTCGTATGCTCATATGCTCCTCATTTTGTTTAATACGGTCTACTAACACAATTGCGTTGGTCACGACGATGCCGATCAGCATCAGAGCTCCGAATAACGCGGTGAAATCCGGATGTACTCCTGAAACGATGAGCCCAACAACCGCACCGATTGCAGCTAAAGGCAAAGAGAACATTATGGCCAAAGGCGCACGAATCGTTCTGAATGTAAGAACCATAATTAGAAATACTAACCCAATGGAAATGAGTGCAGTTAAACCAATATCAGCAAAGTCATCAGATTGACTAACCGAAGCCCCTCCCGCGAATAATTCCACGCCATCTGGAATTTGTATTTGGTCCGTCTCCTTTTTAATATTCGCACCAATTTCTGAAACCTTTTTCGGATCTACTTCCGCCGTAACGCGTACGTATGTTTTCCCATCTTTATGATAAATCATGGCTGGTTCATTACGAACTTCAAATGTTGCCAAATTGATAATGGGTACCTTCCCGTCCTCAGTCATAATCGTAATAGCTGTCAAGTCATGCTCTGATTTTGGCTGAAGCAGCGGTTCTAGAACTACGCTGGTTTGTCTTCCGTCCAATAGGATTTGGCCAATAGGGATCGGATTGAGCATCGAACTAAGCTGCATTGCGATTTCTTGCGCATGGGATTGTGTGGGATCAGCCCGGAATGCAAACACCGGTTTAGTTTGATCCATGTTGCTGGTTACTTTTTCAATGCCATCTATTGCTTTCACTCTGGTAGCAACTTCTTCGGCTACAGAACGAATGGCATTAATATCTTCACCGACGATGTCAATGTATTCATTAGTGGAACTCCCGCCAAATATGCCTGATGCAAAAGCAGTCAGTGTTGCGCCAGGGTAATTGTCTTTCTCCTCCAACACATGATCGATGAATGCTTGAGCATCAGCATCTTCCTTCATCAAAACCGTATATCCGACCTCTACCTGGGAAGAAACATTGCCCCACTTCGCACCGCCAGCGCTGTTTCCAGTCTGCATGACAACGGTTTTGGCTTGCTCTTGTTGCATAAGTTGTTGTTCAAGCTGTTTTCCTTTCTCTAGAACTTCATCAACAGTTGTGTCGTTCGGATATTTCAACTGAACTGCAACACTGATCGCATCCGAAGTTTCAAGAGCACTTTTAGGCATCGCCATATATGTGCTGATTGAACCAATAAAGACGGCTAAAGCAACAATTAGCGTTACCCATTTATAACGAAGGTTCCAGCCTAAGAACCGAATAAACCATACAGGAGGCGTATGCTCCTTCAATTGCGTATTGCCCAGCAACCATGAGCTTAGCAAAGGAACAATCGTTAAAGCGACTACAAGTGAGGTTAGCAAAGAATAGGTTACAGTTAATGCGAACGGCAACAAGAAAGCTTGCAATCCCCCGCTAATAAGCCCCATAGGCAAAAAGACTGCTACCGTTGTAATCGTTGAGGATGTAATCGCCTCAGCGACCTCCCTTGTTGCACTGATAATCATCTCGCGCGAGAGAGATTCTTTCTGTAATCGGCGGTAAATGTTCTCAATCACAACGATACTATCGTCAACTAATCGACCGACCGCGACCGCGACACCACCAAGAGTAACAATGTTTAAAGTAATACCTGAAATTTTCAACAAATATAAGGTTACCGCTAGAGAAAGCGGAATCGATACAAGCGTAACAAGCGTTGCTCGGAGATTACGCAGAAACAGCATGATGACAATTGCTGCGAATAAAGCCCCTAACAATACCTCGCGCATCATATTGTTAACCGAAGTCACAACCATATCGGAAGTACTGAATAAAACAGCTATATCCGCATTTTTAATTTCTTTATTCAATCGCTCAACCGTTTCTTTCACTTTATTTCCTGCAGCTACTGCATTCGCTTCAGCCTTTTTGGTCACTACGGCAAACAAGACATCTTTTCCATTAGAACGTCTGATGCTTTCTTGAGTCCGCTTCAATTCGACAGAGGCTACATCTTGCAGTGTCACTCCCTTGATCAAAGGAAGATTTTTCAACACTTCTATACTATCTATCGTAGCACTTACATTGACATTACCAGTCTGCCCGCCGATCATTTGTTCACCGATGGAAGCCGAAACGTTGCGGCCTTGAAGCACGCCCATAATTGTTTGGACAGGAATACCCTTTTGGGCTAGTATTTGCGGGTCGACTTGAACCGAAATTTGAGGAGAGCTTTTCCCATATAATGAAACGTTCGATACGTCCTTTATCTTTTGCAGTTCAAGTATGATGTTTTTTTCGGCTGTTTCGATATTTCGATCCGTAAGACCATCTTCAAACGCAATCGCGATTTCCGATATCGGAATCATTGAAGTATTCAATTGGAGTACGAAAGGCTTCATAACCCCTTGTGGAAATTGCAGTTGATCTACAGCCGTCTGTACTTCCTGTGCCGCTTCCTTCATATCTGTTTTTGAATTAAAATGTATATCTACTTTTGCGTACCCGTCCCCAGAAGTAGAGAACATATCTGTTTTTCCATTGACGAGTCCGACTGCGTTCTCAATCGGATTCATGACGTTGGTCTCCATAGAATGCGCATCTTGTCCAGGGCCAAGTACTGTTACGGTTACCTGTGGCATATCTGCCTCCGGCATGAATTCCATAGGCATCGACGTGTAGCTGATCGCTCCAACGATGAGCGACATAAAGATTAATAAACCAATTGCAGCTTTATTTGTGAAAGACCATTTTGTTAACCAAGTCATCTCTTTTATTCCCCTTCGTTATCAATTTTTTAATAAGTAGAACTAGAATTATTAAAATCCCCATACCTAAAAAGAAAACTCCCAAACATGCCAGACTTAACGGGCTGCTCCACTTCATTTCTTTCAGTCGTGATCACCTCCGGAGTATTTTCTACGCTTGTTGTGCAGCTTGGCTTTGCTTAATTGATCCGTGACCTGCACACATCGGCATGACTATGATCCAAAGTATAGAAAAGGGCGTTCACTATATATAGGGTGGAATGTACATAACTTTCGGGTAAGCCTGCAACTATGCCAACCGGGAAGGCCTCCACTATGTGAACAGTTTTGAAATCGAACCGATTATATGATACAATTCGTTTCATATAATCGGTTTTCGATACAAATTGTTAACAAAGAAAATATGATGAAATTTCCATTCGGTTTAATGGCAACAGAGTAAGTTACCCAGATACCCCATTGTAGAATGCTTTAATTTTATAGAAATGAAGGCGCTTTAAATGCAATCAAATAAACAACTGGAATTTTTCCTTCCAATAACAATCAATGGACTTCACATTGAAATAAAACAATGGTGAGGCGAAAACGCTGAGCCTTTATATATAGATGTTTGAGCTTCCATAATGCTTGAGAGGTGTAAACGATGAGGAAAAAGAGACTTCTAGCAATTCTGTGCACGCTCATTATGTTGGTGTCCATGCTTCCTATAGCGGCTATCGTCGCTGCGGCGCCACAAGTATTCAAGCTTGAGAATATTGGGGATCAAACTGCTCGTATCATCCAAGCTTCCACAGCTTACCCCAATAGTAACAGAAGCGTTAACTGGGGCGCAGAACCTATCGTGCTCACCGTCCGAGTGATTGGCGAGGACTATGAAGATGTTCAATTTGATCTTGATATTGAGGATCCGACCTTGCTGGCTGGCTCTTTCAGCGGGCTCAACAGCAATGTCCTCACGTTGGTTTCTTACGGCGAGACCGGTTACACCAATGTAACCGTCACAGCCAGAAAGGGAGCATTGATCGACTCACAAACCTTTAAGGTCACCGTAAGCCTGTATGAAGATACTGGCGATTACGACTGGAGTAACTTGAAAATCCCCGGCGCGGGTGCCGTCTGTGGTTACATATTCCACCCCACTGATCCAAACATCCTTTACGCCCAGACTGATGTGGGTGGTGCGCACAGGTTCAACTTTGAGACAAATTCCTGGGAGGACATAACCCAATGGATTACCCCAACCACTCAGAGTGTCGGCCAGTCACGCGGCCTCGGCATAGACCCTACGCCCGGTCGTGAGAATTGGGTTTACTTGTCCTATGGCTCAGGCCAATTACTTCTCTCCAAAGATCGCGGTGATACCTGGATAAATAAGGGCACCATTGGCATCAGTATGGGGGGCAACTCTGGCAATCTCCGTGGTCTTGGAGGCGACAACATTGTTGCAATACCTAATTTAAAAGCGGGGAAATTAGCCGGTTCTACGAATCCGGATGATTATAATCCGCCTACGATATATGCTGTGTCCAACGGCGGTATTCGCATGTCTACCGACGACGCGACGACATGGACAGATATCAAATCGAATTTTGGTAGCTCCGGGATCTATACATTTGTTGTATATGACGGGACTAATACTAACTTTCGGGTTGTAGGAGCTGCGGCCAATGCGACGACCACTGCAGATAATGGGATCGCTTATTACTCTGCAAACGGGGGCACTTCATGGGCTGCGTTGCCAGGGAAGCCGACTCGTAGGTCAACCAGCAGCTATTATTTTCCAACCAAAGCCGCTTTCGCGCCGCCTCATAACGAGGAAGGCGACCGTTACCTGTTTGTCACCTATAATGATTCGGGCAGCAACACTGCCGGGGTTAATGATGGCAACGGTGCAGACGGTGCTGTCTTCCGTTGGCTGATTGGAGCCGACGGTGCAGTCAAAGGAGACGGTGTGAACGTAACCCCGGTTATGATCTACGGGACGACTGTTAAGAGTGTCGCCGCAAGTGGTACGCAGAACCGTATGGCTGGCGTAGGTATGGCCGGTCTGAGCGTAGACCCCGAAATCCCTGGAGCACTGATCGTCGCTACTCACAACACAGACCCGTACAACGTCAATACCACATTGACCCAACGCGGCATGGAGACCATCTTCCGTTCGCTTGACTACGGCGAGACCTGGTTCCCGGTTCTGGCCGGCTATAACATGTTCGGAGACCTGCGCTGGGGGGACAAAGCGCCTTATGCGGGTCCTGCCGTCAACGGCGAATTAAACACCAACAGGTGGGATGATCCGAATTCTGATGCAGCAGCCACTCAAGTAGCCTCAACCTACGAATGGGAGCCTTGGACATTCCTACACTGGAGCTTCGGTCCCAAGATCAACCCCCATAACTCGAATATGCTGATGCTGAACTCAGGCCTTGGAACATTTGTGTCATATAATTTAACTGCATTAGACAATATCGCTAAAACTCAGGGTAATACGGTTCCCAATGCCAAGACTGTGTCGGATCTTTCCGACACGGATGCAAAAAGCACATTATTCACCACGACTACTGGCAAAATTGATAGTAATCGGAAGACAAGTAATTATTCAGCCTTCAGGATCCAAACTGCCGATTTCCCTTCTGGCGGAGTGACCGCGGCGACGTCAGTCAAATGGGAAACTGCACCTGATCTGTTCATGACCGTTCAGAAAGCCTCGGGCATGTACAGCCCGCCTTCGGGCAAGAACATCGCCCTCACCAACACCTGGGACTATCCCGGCTGGGCGTTCCAGAGCACCGACCACTTACCATGGAATGGATGGAGCTACGCCCGGTGGATCGATCCAAAGTGGAATTACCTGTTTGACGGGACTGACGGTTCTGTGAACTGGCTGGAATATACGAATAAGCTAGATCCCAAGTATCTGCCCCCGAAACCTAATGACGGGAAGAACTACACAATCTACGCACCGACCAATCGGGGCATATCGGGTGACAATACCGACTATCCCGACGGCAATCCGGACATTCTTGTGTCAACAGCCCGTACCGACTGGCACTTTAATGCCAAGGGCGGCCCCATCATCAGCTTTGACGGCGGCCTGATCTGGCACAATATTCCGGACGGCTGGGTTCCCAATCTGGCGGGATCTCAACAAAACCCGCCGGGCTATGCCCTGCTAGGTGTAGGTCACGGGGTACCGGATAAAGATCGTTTGGGCGCTTCCACAACTGCGCTAAAAACCGCTGTTAATAACTTGAAAGGGAATGACAGCGCCGGAGGCACCGCTATAGGATGGGTCACGATTGGAGCAGACGCTAAAACCCTGTTCTGGGGTATCGGTAATAACCAATATCAACGTTTAGTAGGTACCAAGGCCGATGATCCGATCGGGTTGGGTCAGAACTGGTTTTACCCAAGGATATGGACCAATGCCGGGGGGACGACAGAAATGACCGCTACTACCGGTGTTAAAATCATCGCAGACCGCGTCGACCCAGATGTGTTCTACGCCTTTAGCACAGCTCTATATGTAAGCAAGGACGGCGGTAACAATTTCTATCCTGTAACAATAACAAATGCCGGTGGAAGAGCCTTATCGATGACGAACTTGAATCAAGTTGCGGATGCCGGTCGCCAGATCCGTGGTGAAGTCGGAAACACCGGTGTATTCTGGATTGACGGAGACGGCCTGTTCAAGTTCGAATACGACAAGGCAACAAACACGGCTAAATCAACTGAAATTGTTACTACCACCATCAACTCTTCGAAGTTCGGCATGAGCGGCAGCAATGGCCGCGCCGGTCTGGGTCTGGGCCCAACCATGGATGGAGTTGTAAATGTCAACGGCGCGCTCTACGCTCATGGCAGGATCAACCCGCAGAACGGTGACAGTGCTACCGGCTATGGCGTATATCGCTCGCTCGACGGTGGTAAGACATGGGTCAAGATCTCCCAGAGCGTACTAAATAGTGCCGGCAATGTTGAACCGGTAGGTACCGTACAGGACCCCTATGACAATAGGAATTTCTCTTACTCCGATGTGCGCAGCGTCACGGGCGATCCGAGGACATTCGGTCGCGTGTACCTCTCTCAGGGCAACGTGGCCGGTGGCTCACGCTATGGCGACATGATCGTGAATCTTCTCGAAGATGGCGCTACAATCGCTACGGTGCAATTCAAGGATCACCAAGGCAATCTGACGGGCCATGTGCGTTTGAGTAAGAACTCAACGGCTACTGCTATTGACGCGCCTGTCAGAACCGGTTGGCATTTCGACGGATGGTACACAGCGTCTAACGGTGACGAGGAATTCGATTTTGACACACCGATTGTGGCCAATATGTCCTTGTATGCGCAGTACACGAAGATTCCTGATCAAACACCTGATCTCGTTAATCTGCAATTGGCGCAATTCTACGCAAGCCACGACAATGCGTATAACGCCGTGTACTACTATCAACTGGCTATCAGCAATGGAGACACAGGACTCGAATCTGAGATGAGCGCTGCTGCAGGGAAGCTTCAACAGCAAGCGAAGAACGCAATGGAAGCAGGAGAGTTCTCGCAGGCGAGCTCGGCTTACCAGCTCTTATCTAACAGCTCGGAGGTGCCTTCGGCCATCTCGACAGATGCAGCGAAGAGTATCAGCGCCAGCCAGAGCATGGGCCTCGCTTGGTACTACTACGGACAGAATAATCTGTACAACGCTGTATACTACCTCAGTGAAGAAATTGGGGGCGGTAACAACAGCACAGGCGTCAACGCATTGATTAGCTACGCTGCAAAGCAGCTGCAGGAACTAGCGCGAGGCGAAACCGAGCAAGGCCAGTTCGCAGCCGCCTATACGGACTATCAATTATTGGCGAGTGGCAACGGCGTTCCGACCGGCATTGTGCAGGATGCGACATCTAGCATCGCAACCGGAGGAAGCATCGGCAACGCATGGTTCTACTTGGCCCAAAGCAATTGGTACAACACGGTGTACTGGTTAGGGAACGCTATGCAGACCAATTCCAGCACGGGCGTATCTGCGATGATGAGTTATGCAGCGAAGCAACTTCAACAGCAGGCGCAAGATAAAATGACGCAAGGTCAACTGGATCAGGGCTATACTTCGTATGCTTTGCTGGCCACAACAGCAGGCGTTCCAACGGTAATTGCGCAGGATGCCAGCAAGAGTCAGGACGTTAGCGACAGCAACTACGGCGTTGCGCTCTGGTACTTGAATAACTCCAATTACATCAATGCCAAGTACTATCTGCAACTAGTCGTAGCGAACGGTAATAACAGTTCAGGCGTTCAAGGGTTGTTATCGTACGTGAACAGCAAATAAAACGCGACTTAAGCAGTTACATCTCAAGGCTGAGGGAAGAAGCTACATTAGGTTGGCGACTTTCCTCAGTTTTGAGGTATTTCACCAGATTTCAAGACGGAAAGGCAGTTGAGCTGAACATGTTAAATGAAGGGGACGCAGCGCCAAGAACATTGAAGAAGGGCAAAGCATTCCTAGCCCTGATGTCCGCAGGTATGATTGCGTTCGTGTACATCCTGTTTGGGTTGAACCAAACGGCGCTTGAAGCGCATGGGGCGACAGTTGTATCAGACAAATATGTAGCGGTTATAGGGAATGTCAAAGACGGCAGTGGCAAACCGTTTGCCAATATCACGGTCACCATTTCGGTGCAAGTGACTGTCTGGGACAAACAGACGCAAAAATACAAAAACGTATGGAAAACGGCAGCTACGACAATCACGGATAAGAACGGCGCTTACAGTGTTCAGGCACTACGCCCAGACACGAACGTCGTTATCGTCAAGTGGTTTGGCAAAGACAAGACTAAGCCTCTCATTAAACATACGTTCAAAATCGATAAGAGCAGCAAGAGCTTCGCATTCGACTTGAAAGTAAACAGTTCGTTCGCTCAGCTTGCAACGCTGGCATTCAGCTACTAAAGGAGGGCGGGATCAAGATGTATGTGAATGTCGATATTTTCATTGCTTTCTTCGGATTAATGTCACTATATTATCTGATCATGTTTGTGTGGTCGTTCAAAAAGTTCAAGACGCCTGATCCCGACCTTAATGCCATAGGGTTCGTACTGCTTGTGCCAGCGCTTAATGAGGTCAAGGTGATTGGCGACACGTGTGCCCAGATGAACAAGCTAGATGCACGCTTGCATGTGATCGTCATTGATGACGGTTCCGACGACGGAACGGGCGATGTGGTCCGGCAGTATGAGGGAGCCCGTATTCACATGTTCCAACGCAATACACCCGAAGCGCGCCAAGGTAAGGGGATGGCGTTGAATATGGCGTATGCGTGGGCGCGGACGCAAATGAAGATATGGTTTCCAGATTTAAGCGATGATCAGATTATTGTCGGCGTAACGGATGCGGATGTGTACTTGAGCCAGAAAGTCCTTACAGAAGTTACTGCGACATTCCAAGCCGCTGCGGACATTGGGGCGGTACAAGCTCCAGTGTCAATTAAAGGCGCGAACGAGAATTTGTGGCTACTGCTGCAAGACATTGAATTTCAGGCTTTTTTCCACTTCGTTCAAAAAGCGCGCAACTGGATCTCATCGGTCGCAATGGGTGGCAATGGGCAGTTCACGCGCTATCGGGCAATGCAGACGCTCGGTGACCGTCCGTGGAGTCGCGCGTTAACGGAAGACATCGACCTGGGGATCGCATTGACAGGCCAGGGCCAACGAATATGCTTTACGGGGAAGACGCCGGTCGTGCAGCATGGCTTAACCAGCTTCCCTCGACTATTGAAGCAGCGTTCGCGTTGGGTCCAAGGTCACTATCAGGTGTGGAAGCGGATCGGAGCGTTATGGCGCAGCGACAGCCGCCTCATCACGAAGTTCGATTCGACGCTGTACTTGTTAATGATTGTCACCCCATTGATTCTTGCTGCCGATTACGCGTTAGGTTTTGCGTCTTTGTTCGGATGGGTGCATGCCTATAGCAATTTCATGGTGTGGTTTGACCAGTTTGGCAGATGGGTTCCGGCAACCGTTCAACTGGTGATGGCGTTCTCGATCCAGCTTATATTTTTACCTGCATATAGCCGGATCGCTAACATCAAGATCCCTTGGTATGCCGCCCCTGGACTAACGGCTACATTCGCTATTTACACAGCATCCCTATGGATATCGGCGTCGGTCATCGCCTTCTACAGAATGGCGACGGGCAAATGGGGATGGATCAAGACAGAGCGTGAGAACGTATCAACAAACACGTTCTCGGCATAGAAGTAGAAGACAACGAAGAAGAGACTTGCATCCCTGTGTGGTTGCAAGTCTCTTCTTCAATTGATGTGACAGAGCCTATCTTTATCTTGTCGCTTTGGCCGATGCGGAAAAATAACTCATCTCGATGGGTGAGACGGGCTTTAGTTTCGGTTCCCTCATTATTTTCTTTGAACCACCGTCCTGGCTTTCATTCGAGCAATCCCTGCGGTATCTCCCTTCCTCCAGCTTTATGTCGATAAAATCGACGACCTGTTGCAGCGAGGCGATTTGGCCGACGATATTGTCTCGGTGGTTCCTTAACAATTCCACCAGTTCGGGATATTCCGCGGGATCGGCATCGGCGGAGACCCCCAAAAACGGCTTCATTTCCTCCAGTCTCATCCCCGTTTTTTTCATGCAGGTTATTAGCCGAATTGTATTAATGTCCTCCTGCCGGTAAATGCGATGTCCGTTGTCCTTCCGGTCCGCTCGGGGAAGCAACTCGATCTTTTCGTAATAACGGATCGTATCCTCGGAAATTCCGATTGTATCTGCGGTCTGCTTTATCGTAAAAGTATGCTCAGTCTCCATCCTGTTCCCTCCCAAAAATTTCCTTCTCCGTGCATTATACATCTTGGAGCTGACTCCAAGTCAAATCTCTTATCCATAGGACAGAACTTTGTTATCGCGCCTTGACTTGGAGCCGACTCCAAGTTATACAATGTGCGCTATCAGGGAAAATATCCCGACAATAGGAGGAGACGTACAATGAACACGAACAAACGCGAAAATATTGCACTGGTTACGGGCGCAAACGCTGGGATTGGGCTGGAATTAACCCGGAAATTGCTGTCGGAGGACTGGCAGGTGGTTGCTTTGAACCGTTCCGACTTTCCGGAGGATGATACGAAAATCCAAAAAGCTGTCATGAACGGATGGCTTCGTATTTATAAAACAGCGGATCTCACCGATTATGCCAGTTTGAGAAAGACTTTGGGGGAGATCAAAGACAAGGAGCAGCGGATCGATATTTTGTTTAACAACGCCGGCAGTGCCTTTTCTGAACTAAGCTATTCGAAACAAGGGCGCGAGATGCATTATGAGCTGTTGACGGTCGTTCCGTATATCATTCTTATGGAATTGAAGGAACTCATAAAAAACGGGAGCTTAAAGACAGTGATCAACACCTCCTCTTCAGCACTAAACTATGTGAAAGAGTTTAATATCGAAATCCTAGAACGCCCGAAAACCTTTCGCAAGCTGTTTGGTCCTTATGCCACTTCCAAGCTGGCGCTTTCGCTGTGGACTCAGGCTATAGCGCCTCAGCTCGCCAAGGAAGACATTAAGATCCGCAGCGTTGATCCGGGTGGCAATAACACACTTAGAAAAGGGAAAAAATCCGGACTACCCCTAGTGGTTAATTTACTAATGAAGCTGTTTTTCTCTCCGCCTACCCACGGCGCGAATCAGCTGTATGAGGGAGCCCTCGGGGAACACCGTAATGAGACCGGCGTGTTTTTGCTGAAAGGTCAGACTGCGGAATATAAATTTAAAGAGCAATCCCGGAACGTTTTGGAAAGGATTAATGAGATTTACGAACATGAATTTCAAGGATTTTTTGACCTTTATGCCGAAATAAGGTAACAGGTATGAGCGATAGGAGAGAACCGCTTATGGAATGGACCACGATCGGATTTCAGTATTACGAGGGTTATGTGCACCATATGTCAATCGAATGCCATACATCCATGATTTCGGCGCCACCGATTAGCGAACGGTACCGACTTATCTTAATTGAAGAGGGGTCGGGAGCGTTGGAAATCGCGGGGCAGAGCTATCCGATTGTCGCCCCCGCCATCGTCTGCTTGAACGAGCGGGAATCATTGAAGCTGCAGGCAGAAAATCAATATCGGGGTAGCTCCATGTACTTCCACCCGCTGGTCGTGAACCGGAAGTTTGAATTTCTTATTCCGGATGCACAAACCGATGAATTAACGACTACCGACACGCAGGATCTCTGGTGCCTCCGGCCCTTTCGCGATCGCGATCGTGGCTACATCGGATATTTCCAGATCGATCCGACCTATGCCCGCCATATCGCACAGATTTTTGAAGATATTGCCGAGCAGCTCGCGCACCAGCCCGATAACTCGTGGCCCTGCAGAAGCCGTTCTTATATGCTAGAAATGCTCTATCTCGTGCGAAGAATTCAAGAGTCTACCACTTTTAGTTCGCCGGACGTTGTGAGAGAAGACGTTTCGACGATTGCCCCGATCGTGAGATATCTCCACACGAACTATCAGCAGAAAATTAAGGTTGAGGAAATCACTAAGACGTTCCTCACGAACAAAACAACGTTGAACAACCAATTCAAAGCGACGCTCGGTGTGACGATGATGACCTATTTGAACAACGTTCGCATGCAAATGGCCGCTTCCATGCTACGAAACACGACATTGCCTACCGGCGAAATTATGAATCGCATCGGCATTCCTGAAAGCTCCCTCTTTTTTCGCCACTTTCGTAAATACGCCGGCATGACACCAGTCGAATACCGTAACGCTTACTGCTGGATGAAAAAAAACGGATAACGGCACACGGCTCCATCATTTCCAATCTGCATCAAATTGCTTCCAATTGTTCATAGTTCACCCCCGGCAAGGTTTATACAATAGAAGAAAAACAGTTGGGGGAAGAACAATGAATCGAAATTATCGTCAAGGGTTATGGCTTTTTGTGCTAATTGTCTGTCTGATCGTCCTGCAAGCATGCAGCAAAGTGAAGGAGGAAACTGTCGCCACCTTGGCCGATGCGATTCAAACATCTCCTCAATCAGGTGCATCGGATTCGACCAGCGAGGAGAGTTCGGAGGCTTCTCCTGAAGATACAGGCCCGAAGATCGACACGGAGACGTTGAAAAACACAACAGGCAAGACGATGATCAAATCCGTCACCGCGAAATTCGGTAACCATATGTCCTTCGCAATCGTCTCGAAGGAGGGCACCGTTATTGTAGCCGACCCGAACCATATTTCGACTGAAAACGGATTGCTTCAAGCGGATATCATTACTTCGAGCTTCATCAATCACAGCCATCAGGATGCAGCTTTCAATTCCTACAATCCGAACGCGCGGATTTCCGAGATGAAAGCCGAGACATTCACGGTGAAAGACATCACGGTAACGGGGGTGGCCGCTTCGCAGTCGACAGATCCGATCGTGCCGGAAGCTCCGACAAACGTTATTTACGTCTACGAGGTCGACGGGCTTAGAATCGCCTATATAGGGGGACTCGGCCAGGATGAGTTGACCGAGGATCAGTTGAAAGAGCTCGGCAAGCTGGACATCGTCCTTGACTACTTCAACTATGCGCCATCGTACAACATCAAGAAAGATACGACAATCAAGGTGATGCAACAGTTGAATCCGCGGATTATCATTCCGACGGAGTATAAGGCCAAGGTTGTAGAAGAGATTGTCGAGGCGTTGAAAATCAAGGACCAGAGGGAAATGGATTATTTAGCAGTGGATAAGGCCGACATCGAAGCGATTAAGGAACCTGCCTATATCTTCTTGAAGTGAAACAGCCCCATAAGTGCACAATACATCGCCCATGCGTACAAGCCGCATGGCGATGTATTTACACTCACTTCGGCTCAAGCGAGAAATTACCAGACCCTGTGCGTACCTTTAATAACTTCTCTCCTGTACCAAAAGTCCCCTCAAGCTGATCTCGATCTTGACTGCTTATCTGGAACGCGTTGTATCGCACTTTACCATTGCCCGATCCGCCTTGAAAATCAACCCGCAGATCCATCGGCTGCTTAGCTGTTAATACGGTTACATTACCACTGCCCGTATGCAAATCCGCCCCGTATAACAGCTCCTCCACTTCAATTCGAATGTTGCCCGATCCTGTTCCCCCCACAATAGCCGCTGCACCATCAAACAATTTTGCATTGCCGCTGCCTGTTTGGAACTTGAGTTCCTTGCTCTTAAAATCATTCACCTCAATGTTACCCGATCCTACTTCCAACCGAATTTCTTCCGCCACAATACCTTTCACATCAATATTACCGCTGCCTGTATTTAGCACAACCACATCGGCAGTCGTCTGTTCAGCTTCGATCTTACCGCTTCCCGTCTCGACGTGAAGTGTATCCCAGTGTTTCTCCGGCACTTCAATGTCTAACGTTAGGTTATTGAACCCCCAAAAGATTATTCCCCTTTGGGATGAGTCTACAGTAATTTTAAGTTTGTCACCCTGTTCTTCAACAAGCAGCTCCACCTGCCTGCTAGAACTCCCAGTAAGCTTTGCAACTACTTTATCCGTGTTTGAGCTACTCTTAACATAACGAATATTTGTACTGTCTGCATCAATGGTTAGGTGATGGAGTGAACTAGCCTCCGCAGTCCGTTGCTCATTAATCTCTTTACTTAACCCGAACCAATCACCTCGCTTACCATCTGATGGGTTCAAAATATAAACTAAGACGATTATGCCAAATCCTATTAACAGTAATCCTGTGAATTTACGCATTTCCAAACACTCCCTTATGTATCTGCCCTCAGTATATATTAACTTAAGAATTTATGTACCCGTCGCATAGCGGAGAAGATGTCCGTCTTAAGTCTGAGAGAAACAGATGAAGTTTATGAAAAGAACAACAAAGACCCGAAAGAGGTCACTTCGTCGAAGTATACCTCTTTCGGGTCACCGTTCTAATCAGTAGTGTTTTACAACAGCTTAAGAAGTCCTAACAAACGGTAAAACATGATGGCCGCTTGAGCCCTGCTGGCGAAAGACTTCGGATGTAGCTTCTGATCGTCGCTTCCTTGAATCAGTCCTTTCGCCACGGCAATTGCCATTGCCTCGCGAGCCCAGTTGGAAATGTCTTGTTCGTCTTTAAACGATCGTACGGGAATGTTGCCCGCTTCCGGATCTTCCTCGACGATTCCCAGCACCCGGCCGAACAATACAGCCAACTCCTCGCGCGTTACAGGATCGTTAGGCCGGAACCTGCCTTTATCCCCCTGAACCAATCCCATGCGGGATGCTTCCATAACGGATTCGTAGTACCAAGCGTCCGAATCGACATCTTGGAACGTCATTGCATTGCCATTCGGCGGTACCTTCCGAAGCCCTTTCAACAGCGACACCAAAAGGCGAGTGATTTCGGCTCTTGTGATTTTTCGTTCCGGCTGAAAGGTATTGTTCCCCATACCCTCGATAAAGTGGCGGCTAATGAGAACCTCCAAGCCGACTTGACTCCAATGGCCGAGGATGTCCGGGAATGTCCGGTCGTAGAGAAGTACCGCGTACGTGCCGTATTCCTCGATGTTCACTGAAATTCGGGAAAGGGACTTATCGACGGCTCCCCCGACGTATCGCCAAAGCTTAGGATCATGACGGTCTTGGAGGTAGATGCCCAATCTCTGTGCATCTCTTCCTTTCAATTTTGTCTTGTCGTATGACAGATCCAATCGCAGCGGCTTAGCGGGAACAACGCCATTGCGTTCGGTAATGGAGTAGACGTCAGACAAGGCAAACCATAGGCGATCATCGGGTAGAGACGGGTTCTTGGTTGTGCCGATCCGGATTTCCGCAGGGCCATGATACGCGTTTTCTGGGATATGAAGCCGGAGATTACCTTTAAACGCTTCAATGGTGCCTCCCAGCGCAGTAATCTTATGGATATCGAGATCCCCTGCCTGATCCATCGGAGCGCCACCTGAGCTGCCGGGATTGCCGGGATCACTAGGCGCTTGATCGCCGGTCGTGGCCATCAGTAGCACACCAGGCGAGCGGTTGCCGGCCGAATCCCATGCCGTGACTGTAAATTGATATTTTGTGTGCGGCTTCAATCCGTTCAACGTATGAGAAACGGAGTCGCGGCCGACGGATTCCCGGTATGCCTCCTCATCGGTGTCTGCAGCTTTCCACTCTACCGTAACTTCGGAAATATCGCCCGATTCGACCGGCATCTTCCATGTAACGGTCGCCTTCGTTCCGGTTACGCTCACGGCCGCATCATCAACGGCAAGAGGCTGCGTCAAGTCCGGAACGGCCTCTTCTTGCGCCGTGCGTGCGGTAAGAGTTCTCTCCGAAGTACCTCCATCCGCATAAAGGGCTTGAATCACGATTTGGTAGGAGGTGTCAGGCTTGAGTGCATTCAATAGGACGAATTCGTCGCCTACGGGAACGTTTAAAGTCCGATAGTCGCTATCCCCGGCGGCTTTCCATTTCACTCTCGTAGTCCGGAACTCGGGATCATCCGGATTGCGCCATTGAAGCGCCATTTCCCGGGTGGCTCCGAATGCCGCTTCTCCCGATACCTGCAGATGTATGGCCAGCTCAGGCACGATAAAGGAGCGAATGACGGTTTCCGGCAACGGCATGTCGTTATACCCCGGCACTCCTTGCTCGATGCGCAGTTGCAACTTAACCCCGACTTTTATTGGCAAGGTCGGCTTAAAGCGGTAATGCCGCGCGGTCCACGAACCTTTGTACAAGACAGAGTCGATGGCTTCAACCGTTCCGGGTACGGGGACCCTTTCTCCATCCGCACCTTCGGTCGTTACCGTTAAAGTGTCTTCATTGACCGCGCTCCGTATCACGTACCGGTCGAAGGTCACATCGATTCGCCCCCCTGGCATTGCCGCGGCATATTTCACTTGAGGAGGCAGAATGGACACCATCGCGACATTTACGTCGGTATGCGGCGGCAGAACGGTCAACTCATCGCTCTGTGCCTGAGAATATCCTTCCTTGCTGAAGATCACCTTCCATTTTCCTTCCGGCACATCCCATGCATATTTGCCGTGCATGTCGGTGGACAACGGATTGTTCTGCCCGTACCATTCCGCATCCCATACTTTCCATACCTCAGCAGCTTCATCCCAATACATCGCGGTAGCCGTTACGCCCTCGATCCGATTAGAGGGATCGACCTCGTACACGAATCCGCTCGGATCGTAAATCCACTTCGGATCGGCCACTATGTCTCGTTTTTTCTCCTTTTCCTCGCAATCGGGGTTACTCGCGATCGACTTTCCCAATGCGGCGATTTGCTTATCGATTCGGGAGTCCAATCCCGCTTCTATTGTTTCCGTAAGCATCATCATTGCAATGGTTCCCAATCCGAACGTTTCGGGTCCTAGGAACAAGCCGGCCCCGATCATGGCCCATTTCGCAACCTCCTGCGCCATGAACTGGTTGGCGATTTTATTCGCCCAGTCCCTATATTTGCTCGCCTGTTGCGGACTGCAGCCGGAGGAAACGTCATCGATGATTTGCTCCAGCTGTTTCAGCTTACCCTGATTTTCCAATCCATCGCTAACATCGTCGAAGGCTTCGCCAAGTCCCCAACCGAGCTGCATGGCTCCATTTACGGTCATTTCAATGATTTTGACCGGAGCAGCGGCTACTTTAATAAGCTTCGCTTGGGGATTAGCCGGTGTGGAGAGAATTGAACTCAGCTGTTGAATGGCGACCGCACCGCCGACCTCCCGGAACGCATCCTCCGGCATATAGCCTTTTATTTGAAAACTCAGAGTGCCTCCGATTTCCGAGTAGTCGAATGACAGGCCGTAAATCGAGATGCCGGTAGACTGAGCATTACTCAAGTCATTGGCTGTCGGCGTATAGCTTGCGGGCTTGAACGCGATTCCGATATCGACTCCCGCTTCTTTGCCCTTTACCTTCATTGTCCCTTTACTATTGGAACTGAAGTTCAATGGATCCTGGGGCGAGGCTTTCACCGCCGGAGCGGACCACTGGATATTCCGAAAAGCCGAAGGTAGTTGGTTTTTTTTGGAATCCGCATCCGGTAATGTGTCGACCGTAAGGTTTCTACTTACGTCGTACTCGACTTGAATCGCTCCCGGCACGCTCGGGTTAACGTATCCCGAATAGCTTTCACCCCCTATTGGGCCCATAGGCGCGCCAGAATTACCTATTCCCACTCTCACATTACTGACTCTTGCGGCGTTCGAAAAACCGAGATTGACTACGAGTCCCCAACCGGGGACGTATACGAAAGGAAACACGGCAGTGCCTTTGCTAGGATCGAAACTGACGTTCCTCTCGAATTGTTGACTCAAGTTAGCATGCGTGATTTCCACGAAATCATTTTCATATCGAACGGTAACCTGCTCGGAAATGATCTCCCGGTTATCCGGAAGGGACTGGGCCTGTGCCGTTAACGAATGAACGGATGATACATCCTTGTCGGTCAATCGAACCGTAGCGTGCCACATGCCGGATGGAGAGGCCTGCGTAAACCCAAGCACAAGGCGGCCGTCCATGATGGTGACGTTGCTTCCCGGCGGAGCGATTCCGTACACGGTAATAACCTTCTGCCCAGTAATGTTAGGTGCCTTCAAAGTAATTTGTGTAATATTGGCCGAGGCTTCACCGAAGTTTTCCACTTTCTCGCTTCCGTTTAGCTTATACGCCATACCTTGCGTAACCGAAACGGTTCTGCCGTTGTATGAATCCTCTAACCGTAAGAGATACGTCACTACCCCGTCTTGTTGTCCTCCGATCTCGCCCAGAGGAATCACGTAAGAGCTTCCGGATCCGACCGCTGATACAGGAACCCCGTTCACCGTTACGCTGTTCCCCACAAGCGACGTTCCAGCGGGTATATTTAGCAAAACGCGGGTATCTGACGTAGATACGGTTCCGGAATTACGATACAACGTCCTCAATTGCAGCAACCCACCCGGCATCGTTTGCGGAGTTACTGCCCTCAACTCGTTTCCTGGCATGCCTCCGTAGATTCCCGGTGGAGAAAGCTGTATAAGCCCAAGATTTTTGGTTTGTCTGGGTGCAATATCGAACGTCTCATTGGCTGAATACCCGGATGCGGTCGAGAAATACATGAAGTACTTGCCCGGCTTTTCTATGCTGAATCGATAATCAGATCGGAACATCCGACTGTTGACCATGCGACGTTTGCCGTCTGGCTCTACGGCGTAAAGAATACCGGAAACGGCCGTTTCACTCGATATTCCTGACAATTGGCCCTGAACCTGCATATCGAATTGCTCAAGGCGAATTTCTATCGTAGAAACTTTAGTTGGATCCGCGATGGCATCTCCGCATGCGGCGGGAAATCCTGCTTCTATTCCGTCCACGCATAATTGGATATTTTCTCCCGGGATCGCATAGAAAGTCATGGTATTCTCATCATGTACACCGTTGTTTTTCTGAGGAAGCTTGGCTTGGAATCTAAAGTGAGCCAGTATCCGCCAATCCAAATCCATCGGTCCGATCCAGTCGCCCCCCGGAGCTTTGGTGTATATATTCAACCTGACTTCCGTCTCTTTCGTTTTTTCTAAGACGTAATTGCGGGGAAGGTCGTCTCCTCTAAGTAAATTAACACGATAGTTATTCGTACGGAAATCTTCGGCGCTAATACTGATATCGGTGAATCCTTCATAAAGCGGCAAAGAATAGAAACCGTCGACATTCGTGGTGGCTTTGTTGCTCACATACCACGACTCCACCTGTTGATTCGATAGGACGACTGCACCGCTTATCGGTTCTCCCAAGCTATTTTTCACTTGTCCATGCAGCGTTACCGTCGGCCGTTTTTCCATCGACAGGTTGAACGCCTGATCCCAGGAGTCGTTGACCTCGTATTCAAAATGGGCGGGTAAAAAGTCGGGTCTCCGAGGACGAACGTCGATTATTAACCGATCCCCCTCGTGATATCCATCCAATTTGTATCCGTCTGGTCCGTTTACCGAAACTCTTTGATACACCGCGCCATCATTGGGACCGACCACCGACAAGTCCGCATCCCATATTTCCCCGCCCTGCGCCGAAATTTGTAAGTGAAGCACAACCGGCAATCGACCGCTGACCGGGAACTCGGAGGTTTTGCCTTGTTCTACGGTAAAGCGTGAGTTATTCAACATAACTTGGGATCCGCCGGGGAGTACAATCGAAAATTCATAATTATCCGGTGGGAGATTCTCGAGCATTATGGCAGCGCTGCCGTCCAGTCTAGTGCTGGCATTCACCCTCTGATTGGCGGAACCTGCCAACAGATAAGCGCCTTTCAACCTTTCCGCCACAGAAGGCTCCAAGAGCAATCGAACGTTTCCACCCACCTTCATGGGAATCATATCCGCATTATTCGTGACATGCTGTTCCGCGTTACTTAAAGTGGCTTCCACGCTCTGGATCTCCGTAACCCCTTCAGCCACAAGATAGCTTCCCACATAACGAGCTACCTGGTTCCCCGACTGTTCCGTCAGTTCGACAACCGTTGTCCTCTCTACTCCATTCTGATCTACATAGGCTACGACTGCTTCACCCTTTAATCCGGAATCCCCGGCGGCTAGTATATTCAGTCGATCGCCTATTCCGATATAATTACGGTATTTCAATGTCGCGTACGCTTTTGCGTAAAGCAGATTGATATTGCCATCCGATTCCGCCGTCGTGGACGCATCGACGGAGAGGCTGCTCGCACTCATGTTGCCGGCAGCGTCAACCGCCGTTAAGGAAAAACGATAACTCGTGGAGGGAGACAGACCGTCGATTACAGCAGTCAAAGAATGACCGGGTACCATCTGCAGTTGGCCACTCCCGTATTGCAACCGATAAGAAGTAACACCTTGGTTATCTTCCGCACTCGGCCATTGGAGGGTAACCGAGTGGGGATCTGTCGCGATTACTGTAATGGCGCTATTCGCCGGCCATGTTGGAGGAATGACATCCTCATTCGACTGACCCAACAATACATAGAAGAAATCGTCCGTAAAATTACTGTCCCCCGTGACCAGATTATCGCTGGAGGAACGAAATGCCATTGTACTGCCGTCGCGGTTAACGGCGGGAGCGAACGACGGATTATTCCCGCTTACGCCATTGAACGAACGGCTGATGATTTGCTCTGTATTTGTTTCAAGGTCGATCGAGACAATTTGTGAACCATTACCGTTATATACGACAATCCGGCCGTCTCCGCTGATCTGAGGATGCTCGGATGGAGCATCGTCCGTATAAGCGATTCGCCGCGTCGAGAGGGTCACCCTGTCATATAAATACACCCCATACGAGTCGCTATCACTGTGCATAAAGACCACATAACGTCCATCGGCGCTGATCGAGGGTTCATTATTTTGCGAATTGCTTCCTCCCGTCATTTCCTTGGATATCCATGTCGCTTTCAAGTCGGGCAAATGAAAGAGGTAGATGTCGCTGATACCGTTCGTATCGAGCGGATCAATGTTAGCCTCCGTTTCTACGACTAGGTATTGTCCGTTGCCGCTGATTTGCGGATTGATATAATACGCTTCCGGCAGTTGCAGGCGCATGTCCTCTTCATAAAACGTTTTGTACAGATATAGATTGTTGGCTGCGCCATTGTCGTTATGGTCTTCAGAGCGATACAGAATTTGCGATCCGTCATCCGTGATACTGGGCTGCGTGTAATAGATAGTACCTCTGCGCTTGCTGGCTATCACGCGAGGCGGGTTCTCAGGATCGTCGTCGAAAATTCCGTCTTCGTCCGGATCGCGGTCGTATAGGAGAATCGACGGCGGACTGATTTCAATATCCGTTAGTGACTGGAATACGACGAATCGCCCATTGCCACTGATCTTCGGCATCAATCTGGGAGCATCGTCGATATCCCTATCCCCTCCATGGTCGCGACTGATGGCTTGTATCGTATCTTCCACACGGTCATACAAGTATATTGACGGCGGTGAGCTATTTATCGTTTGTATTTCAGCCATATTTTTCGCTTCCGATGAAAACACAAAGAATCTTCCATCATCGCTTATGTCGACCGAATTGTTGTACTCACGCCCGAAATGCGAATTCAACAAATTATCCGGCAAGGTCGTGCTCTGGATCCGGTCTTCGGAGACGGACATTCGCTCGATACGGAAGCCATCGGACGCTTTTTCTGTAAGTATAACAGCTTCCGACGAATTTCCTTCGACATCGAACGCCTCGATCTTAATGTCGTAGACTTGCGAGTTTAGAATGCCGTCGATGTCCGCCTTTTGTATACCCGGTGAGATTTGAGGTAGCTTCGCGAACTTCTTCGCACCCACCTTTTTCCACGAAACCGTAAGTCCCGATAGATCCACGTCATTCGGGTCCTTCCATGTAACCGTGAAGCCACCTGTGTGCTTCGAAACCGTGAAATCGCTTGGTTTGCGAGGTGGTGTATCATCCGGAAGCCCTGTTCTTACTTGAGTCGTTAATGGCACCTCCATGAAACGGTAAGTGTCCGCATTACCGGCCGTCACTTCAAATCCATAATCCGTCTCATAGTCCAAGCCCCTTACCAGATAAGAGGTTTTGTCCGTAACGGCTTGAAGCTTCTTGGTGCCCCTGAGCGTAGAATACAACCTATAAACCGGCTTGCTTTCGCTATTTGCGAATACGGCGGTCGGCCATGTGAGTAGCGCATATTTCCCTCCCGATTGCACGGACGTTAGCCCGGACCCATCGGGCCACGCCGGAAGTTCTCCTCCAGCTGTGGTCATTTCGCTAAAATAAATATCGTAATAATCGCCGGTAGTCGGGTTTTCCGTAAGATTTCGCGCCATAGAGGCAAAAGCAACGAATCGGCCGTTTGATGTGATAAAGGGGAATCGACTGTCGCCGTTGGCAGGTTCGCCTTCCGGTCCGACACTCAGAACCTTACTGAGGCCGGTGACACGGTCATTGACGATTACGTCCACCGGAGAACGATCGAATTTTGCTTGGGTGTACATCAGATACCGTCCGTCCGCGCTCAGCACCGGGTCACTCTTGTCGCCGGGCTCGGCTGCGGAGGAGCTGCTGCGGAGCTCTGTCGCTTTAGATAGTCGATCATGAACATAAATCGCGGACCAACCCGACGGATTTTCACCAGAGAAGTTTCCGGAATCGGAAGCAAAAGCAACAAACCGGCCGTTGGCACTAATGGACGGAGAAAAACTACGTCCGTCTCCCTGTTTGCCTCCGGAGTTCACGCTCACCCGCTCTGTCTCGCCTTTGTCGGCATCGTAAACGAACACGTCGGTTTTATTGTTCGTATCCCCGATGACCAGATTGTTTTGGTCTGACTCGAAAGCAATGTACCTACCATCAGGCGACATGGACAGTGCGCTGTGGTCAGGGGCACTCCCAAGCATGGATGCGTAAGGATTCGATGTGATGCGCTTAGTCGAACCTAGCCATAAATCTTCGAGGAAGAGGTCCCAATTTCCGTTGAGGTCATCTTGTACTCCGTTCGCCGCGTAGGAATAGAACGCGATATACCTCCCATTGGCGCTGATTGCATAAGACCCCATGGGAGAGCTGTCATTCCCAATTACGCCATTCGCGACTCTCTTTGTTTCTTTCGTTTCCCTGTCGTATAAAAAGAGGTTTCTGGGTTCTATGGGAGGAAGAACATCATCCGCCAAATAGACATTCGTGGCGGCATAGATGACATACCTTCCGTCCAGGCTGATCACGGGATTATAGCTGGGATTGTTCCAGAGGTTTGCGGATAAATCGGACACGATTTCCGTCGTTTTTGTTTCGCGATCGTAAACAAACACATCCGAAACTCCATTCATGTCTTCGGGTACGATCCCGTTGGACGCGGAAGCAAAAGCGACAAAACGTCCATCCTCACTAACAGACGGGTATGTATTGCTTAGCGCTGGCTGTTGGCCCGATTGAGTGATGACGATTTTTTCCAAAGGGCCGATACTCGGTTCAGCTAGGGGAGATATGCCCGAATCGTTGCTCAGCAAAGAGATCAGATCTTCAGCAGCTAGTCGGATCAATCCTTGCTGATCAATCTGTTTTGCTTGAATAGAAGGAGCTATCGCACCTAATAACGTTGCGACTGTAAGTCCAGAAATCATAAATTTCTGCAGTCTTTTCTTTGCGGCGGTTTTCATTTTTCCCGTCACATCTACTCTCTTCAATAGGATAAGTCCTTTATACTGAATCATTGTAAATGGGATTTTATGAAAATACTGTCGCTTCGTAACAGCATTTTTTAATCTATTTACAGTGGTCTTCAGAAATAATGTCGAAGGAGTCCTAATTGTCGATGACGAGCCGGAAATACGCGCGCTTATTCAGCTTCAGCTGTCGGTCCCGAGAGCTTTACTATTAAAAAATCAAAGGAAACGTAAAGGTAACGAAAGCAGCCCACAGTCCGTAAATCGGCAAATACTTCGTAACGGCATCTTGAATGGCTAACGGCCCGGTTTTGTTTCTTAGAAAACGCACATAGGAAAGTATAATCCAAATGAGATTGGCAAAGATCAGTAGGTTTACGCCTAAGACAGCAAGTCTGTTGGGTGTGAACCCATAAGAAGAAAGTCTGAACACGATGGCCGATAAAGCTACACCGTCAATCATAAGAGCAAGGGCGATGAGGGCAAAATTGATATAATCGGAAACGTTCATTTTCTCGTCTGTACCGCGTTCGGTAATGGAGAAGATGGTGACGGCCAATACGCTTAGGAGCACTCCGTTGAAAACGAGTAGGAAATCGCGATCCAAGAATGGATTTTTTCCGATCCAAATAACCGCTATAAAGTAGACCAACAACGTTGCCAGTACAAGTGGACTGAAAATTTTGGCGAGATATGGCGCTATATTTTTTGCAAGCTTAATGTCCCTTGTTACCAAATAGGCAGCTACGATCGCCAGAGCGGCGGCACCGAATAAAACGACGTTTCTAAAATAGAATTCCGATATGTCCGTACCGATGAATCTAAATAACTGCATGGTAATTACGGTTAGCACCATTCCGCTTATGGCCATACAGGCGTATAGGATGCTAAATTCGCCGTTAAATTTAAGATAGGCTAATCTTGCACTGCCTCTGCCATGTTCATTTCCGGTAAATGCCAGCCCCATGACTGCCCATAAGAAAATGGGAAGGTGAAGATAGGCCATGATCATGCTATCTTTATTGTCTAGCGGGAGCATATTCAGATAAAATCCGGAGATCAGGAATAAAGATGAAAGGGTGTAGATCACGTTTCTATTGGAGGGGTTATTGTATACAAAATAGATAGCCATAAAGGGAAGTATGCCGAAAACAAGGTTAACAGGGGCTATTGCTTCCTGTTCGGTAAAATGGAAAAGTAGCCTCGTGCTAATCCCGGCCAAGATTGCTAAAATGCCCATGATTAAAAAGCTTTTCCACCGTAAAGAACTCTTTTCCGTATTTTCTGTCTCCTTGAAATGCAGTCTTTCCTGCCATACGGCAAGAACCTGGGAATCGGGGTTTTGTTCCCATGCGTAGGAGAATGACTTTATAAAAACCTCGGGTTCTTTTCTAAACATTCTCTCCAGCTCACGGGGATTATCCATGTTCTTGGTAATGAGATTGTTATTGTCCATCGTTATACCTCCTCTACGCTTGGGTTTCGTCACTTCTGTATTCTAAAATATCTCCCGGCTGACATTCTAAATGCTTACAAATTGCCTCTAAAGTAGATAATCGGATTGCTTTTGCCTTTCCGTTTTTCAATATAGACAGGTTAGCCATCGTAATTCCAACCCTCTCCGAAAGCTCTGTTACACTCATTTTTCGTTTAGCCAACATTACATCAATATTGATTATGATCGCCATAGTATTCACCTCAGACCGTCAAGTCATTTTCTGATTTGATATCGATAGCCTCTTTTAAAAGCTTCTGAAGAACGGCGGCAAAAACAGCAATAACCATGGAGGCAAAAATCATAATTATTCCGATTACGATAATCCCCGGGGCATCATCTTTGTCCCCTACGAGATAGAAGAGCGGCATGCCTAACGCATATAACCCGCTGATAATGATCGCGCAGTTTTTGATATTCTTTAAAGCCCGCACGGATAATTCCGAAAAGGCTTTGTTCTTGTCGATGTAGCTTAAAAGTTGAAGTGCTTGATACAGCGCGAAGTAAAAAGGAATCGCTGGTGCATACAAGTCGATGTATACGAGAGATTTCATATTTGTCCTATCCGGATACAATTCGGCTGCGTAATTCGCAATTTCAGGCACCAAAAAGACACACAAAGCAACAACTGCAATTCCAAGCAGAATAATAGATACCTTCAAAAAGAATGTTGTTCCTCGTTTCATAAGAAAGCCCCTCACTTATAATGAATTAGTTTCATATTAACATGTTTTTATTGTTTTACAATAAATTTTTGGTGATTATTGATATATTGTTGTTGTTGTTACAACTTCCGCGTTTTAGAAAAGATTATTCAGCCATCCTTGTGTTAAAAAACAAAGGTACAGAACGCGGGGGATTCGCCTCTTTTTGCCTATCGACCCAAGATTATGCAACCTCCTTACGAAACAAGCGTATACCTATCATCATTTACCGGTAGCGAGGAGAGGACCAGATGCGAATGAACATTGTCGACAAACTTGTGCAAAAGGTAAAGAAACGCGACACGCTTCACAAGCTGAAAGGCCATCGGGACAAAGCCGAAACGATAATGAAACGGGATCTGCGAGAGTGGAACGACGATCGGCTAATGGCCGAATCCATGCGACTTCAATGTGAAGCCAAGGCAGGCGCGCCACTCGACAAGTTGCTGATCGATGCTTATGCATTAGTTTGCGAGGCAGCGCAGCGAACGCTTGGCATGCGGCCGTACGAGGTTCAAATTATGGCGGCGATTGCCCTTCACGAAGGAAATTTGGTCGAAATGCAGACAGGCGAAGGAAAGACACTTGCGGCAGTGATGCCGGCGTATTTAAACGCAATAACGGGCAAAGGTGTGCATGTCCTGACGTTTAACGATTATTTGGCGAGCAGGGACGCCGAGTGGATGGGACCGATTTATCGGTTTCTCGGTCTATCGGTAGTCGCGGTTCAAGCGGGCATGAGCTTTGCCGAGAAAAAACAAGCTTATTCTGCGGACATAACGTACGTGACGGCCAAAGAGGCGGGCTTTGATTATTTGCGCGACTCGATTGCGATGACCGCAGACGACACCGTCCATCGGGCTTTTCATTACGTGATCGTCGACGAAGCGGATTCGCTGCTGCTCGACGAGGCGCGTGTTCCGCTTGTAATTGCAGGTGAAGCTGCAGCTACTCGAAACGACGGCACAAGGTTCGCGGATGTGGCCAAGCAATTACATCGCGAAGAGCATTTCGTCTTCGATGAGTTTAAGCGTAACGTCTACTTAACCGAAGCAGGCTCCGATAAGGTAGAATCGCTATTACACTGCGGTAATTTGTACGATAGCCATAACAGCCATTTGTTAACGTCCCTCAATTGCGCTCTCCATGCAGATGCTCTATTAAAACGGGATATCGATTACATCGTCCGGGACGGTAGAATCGAGCTGATCGACGAATATACCGGACGCGTGGCGGAAAACCGGCATTTACCGGACGGGCTGCAAGCCGCGCTGGAAGCGAAGGAAGGGCTTAGTTCGAAAGCCGGCGGCCAAATACTTGGCACGATCACGCTTCAGCATTTGCTGAGCATATATCCGGAAATCAGCGGAATGACGGCTACCGCCCAAGTTTCGGCGTTTGAATTCGAGGAAATTTACTCGCTGCAGGTGGTTCAAATTCCGCCCAATCGTCCTTGTATTCGAATCGACCACCCTCACAAAATCTATACCCACAAGGAAGCTAAGCTGAAAGCGTTGGTCACCGAAATTGCGACCATCCATGCGACCGGAAGGCCGATTTTGATCGGCACGTCGAGCGTTGAAGAGTCGGGTATCTTGGCGGAATGCCTTCGGCAAATCGGTGTCAATTGCCATGTGCTTAACGCGAAAAACGATTCGGAAGAAGCCGAAATCATTGCCAAAGCGGGAGAGATCGGCGCTGTAACGGTGTCCACGAACATGGCCGGGCGCGGCGTGGATATACGGCTTGGCGGCGGAGATGCGAAACAGGCGGATGTTGCCGCAAAGCTTGACGGTCTGTATGTCATCGGTACGCTCGCGAATGAAAGCATTCGAATCAACGACCAACTGCGCGGTCGCGCAGGACGGCAAGGAGATCCGGGGGCGTCCAGATTTTTCTTAAGCTTGGAGGACGATTTGATTTTGCGTTTCGGCATCGACAAGGCGATCCCCTCCTCCTACAAGAAACTCAAACAGGACGAGCCGCTCGATGAAGCGATGCTTCGCAACAAAATCAGCCACATTCAACACGTGATCATGGGCCAAAATTTCCACATCCGCCAAGAGCTCAACTACTATTCGGATATGGTGGAGGATCAACGGCGCATCCTGTATAAAGATCGACACGCTATTTTGACCGGTGAAACGCCAATAAGCCCATCGGAACAGCGCGTCAGATTGTTTTATATCGACAAGTTTTGGGCCGAGCATCTCGCTTATGTTTCGTATATTCGCGAAGGCATCCATTTGGAAGGCCTTGCGAATCTCAACCCGATTAACGAGTTTCACACTCAAATTATCCAGGCGTTCGATCAAATTCCTGCGAAAATAGAAGAAGAAACTTCAATAATGCTAGCAAAACTCGGCAACTTGAACGATCCTTCCAGGTGGGAACAGTTAGGCTTGAAAAGCCCTTCCTCGACGTGGACGTATATAATAAACGATCAGTATTCGCAAAAAGCCCTACTAGCCCCCGACGCCATGGGTCCCGACATTATCGGTGCTATATCGCTTGTCCTCAAACCTGTCGTCAAACCTGTCCTCGACTGGCTTTTTAGAACGCATCGTTGGCGGTAGGTGCGGTGTATGGTTTCGCCTATACTACACCACAAGCCTATGAGTGAATCCCAGTATTTGACTCGCGACTTAGCGAGCAAATTCTCGTCTAATAATAGATACAATACATCTTAGATAGGAGTATAGGATATGAAATCAAAAGTAACCGTAATCATGCTCGCCTTCCTGCTTATTCTACCTGTTTCTCAGGTATTAGCTCAGAGCAAACAAAACATCTTGATATATGTTGAAGGTAACAAAATAACTCCTACCATAGCGCCGTTTGTGGAGAATGGTAGAACCATTATAGAGGTACGTTCTCTTTTCGAAGCGCTTGGCATCAAGCTAACTTGGGATCAACGCACAAAGACTGTTACAGGAACCAAATCGGGTTTAAAGCTTCAAATGACGGTCAATCAAAAAAGCGCTACAGTTAACGGCAAGAAGGTAACAATTGATACTGCACCTCGCGTTGTGAACGGTAAAACCCTCATTCCATTGAGATTTGTGAGTACAGTATCTGGGGCCGAAGTGCTTTGGAGTAAAGCGAAACAGCGTATTGATGTTAACGGCCTACAGTTTAAAGATTCAAGTCTGGAAAATATGGTCAGAGCTGCGACTGGCAAGCTTGGTTCGAAGTTGCCCATTCTGCAAAGCGATGTTGTGCAGCTAACCCATCTGGAAAGTGAGATCTGGGATTATGATCCGCCTCGTGTGGTTTATCAGCCAAGCGATCTTAGCGGAATAGAACAACTTACAGCCTTAAGATCACTAACGATTCAGGGAGATATTCGCTCGCTTGAGCCACTAAGCAAGCTTAAAAATTTAGAGAGCCTTAACATTAGAAGCAATGCTGTAGATCTCTCGCCGCTTGGAAAGATCAAATCGCTCAAACAACTTTCTGTACATTTTATGGGCAGTAATCTCAGCGGAATTAGCAGTTTAACACAACTTAAAGAGCTCTCGATTGCGGGCAACAGCAACTTAACAGATGTTTCACCTTTAAGAGGGTTAACGAAGCTGGAAAAGTTAACGTTTTCGGATATTAGCAGCATTGCCGATGTGACACCGCTTAGCAATTTAACACAGCTAAAAGAGTTAACGATTACCGGAAGCAAGATTTCGGATGTAAGTCCGATTAGTGCACTGACCAATCTGCAGAAACTAACGATCGGTCCAAGCCAGATTAAAGATATATCAGCGCTCGGCACGTTAAATAAACTTGAAGAGCTATATCTTTGGAGGAATGAAATTACATCGTTGGCAGGCCTTGAAGGGCTCTCGAACTTGAAGCATCTCGACGTAAGAAATACATTAATTCAGGATTTAGAACCGCTTCGTAACCTGAACAATTTAGAAAGGTTAACGGCCGTATACAACAAAATCGATTCCATTGAGCCTCTAAAAGGAGCTTCTAAGCTAACGACCCTGGATGTAGAATCCAATAATATTACTTCATTAGAGCCATTACTGGATTTACCGATCATTGAAGTTATCGGCCTTTCCAGCAATCCACTCAACGATTTAACGATAATTGGGCAATTACAGAATCATCCCACTTTGGATTTGTTTGTCGTTAGCGGAGACGAGGAATCAAGCTCTCAGCTCGAACAATTCAAGCGAGAATATGCGGAAAAAGGGAAAAGTTTGCACATCGTCTATAAGAAAAAGTAGCCTCTTAGTCTCGATCTGCACACTTTATTTTCGATTTGCAATAAAACATTTCCGATTCGCACTACCTGTGATCGTGCCGTTTCCGATACAATTTCCCTGAAAGAAACATATGGGGGGTTGTTGGCATATGCAAAAGATCAGACTGCGTGTTTTATTGACAGCGGTAATTGCTGTCTTGGCTTTAGCCAGCTTTACGGCCTGCCAAGGGGCTAGTCAGAATCAAGAAACGTCGCAACAAACGGAGATAACGCCCGATGCGACACCAGCGGTGGAGGAGACACCGGTGGTGGAAGAGGGCGTTACGTTGGATGAGGGCAGTTTAGGCGAGTTGGAATATTTAATTACGTTGCCGAAGGATTACGATTCGAATGCAGATCGTTCATGGCCAGTGCTCGTTTATCTGCATCATTCCGGTGCGGGATCAATGAGTTATGCGAAATATTACAAGCTTTATCAGTTGGTCGAGGATCAGGGTTATTCGTTTATTACGATATCTCCGCTAACGAAAGTTTCATGGCTATCCAACGAAGATGACGTCATCTCGATTGTCCGCAATGCCCTCAATAAATATAAAGCCGATCCTACCAAAGTTTATATAACCGGCGGAAGCATCGGCGGCAACGCCACATGGACATTTGCGGCGAAGCACCCCGACCTTTTTGCTGCGGCTGCGCCATTCTCTTCGGGTGCTTCAACCGATCTGGCGGCGAACTTGATTGACATGCCAATATTGGCGTTTCATAACAAAAACGACTCCATCACCCCAGTTAAAAAAACCCAAGAGATGGTGGACGCAGTAAAGAATGCGGGCGGCAAAGACATCAAGTTCACCATTTATGAAGGTAAAGATGACATCAAGCACGACTCGTGGACGAAAACGTTCAAAAACCCCGATTTTTACAAGTGGCTGTTGGAGCATACGAGTAAAAACACGCAATAACATATGAGGGGTTGTAAGCACATGCAAAAGATCAGAATGCGTGTTTTATTGACAGCGGTAATTGCTGTCTTGGCTTTGGCCAGCATTACGGGCTGCCAGGGAGCTAGTCAGAAGCAAGAAACGCCGCAACAGTCGGAGATAACGGCCGATGCGACACCAACGGTGGAAAAGAGCGTTACGATGGATGAGGGCAATTTAGGTAACTTGCAATATTTAATTACGTTGCCGAAAGATTACGATCCGAATGCGGATCATACATGGCCGGTGCTTGTGTTTCTGCATGCGGCCGACGCGGGAACGATGGGTTGGGCGGAATATTTCAAGCTGTATCAGTTGGTCGAGGATCAAGGCTATTCGTTTATTACGATTTCTCCTGTAGCGACAAAAAGTTGGCTGTCCAACGAAGATGACGTCATCTCGATTGTCCGCAATGCCCTCAATAAATATAAAGCCGATCCAACCAGAGTTTATTTAACCGGAGGAAGCATGGGAGGCGACGCCACCTGGACATTCGCGGCGAAACACCCCGACCTTTTTGCCGCAGCTGCGCCAATCTCTTCAGGCTCTTCGACCGACCTGGCAGCGAGCTTGGTTGACATGCCGATATGGGCGTTTCATAACAAATACGACATTATCGTCAGCATCACACGAACCCAAGAGATGGTGGATGCAGTGAAAAAAGCGGGCGGCAAAGAAGTCGAGTTCACCATATATGAATTTAAAGATGGCAATAAGCACGACTCGTGGACGAGAACGTACAAAAATCCCGATTTTTACCAGTGGCTGTTGAATCATACGAATACTAATACTCATTAAACGCAATAATCATCCAGTTCGCCTAGTTTCAATATCGAGTGGCATTGCGAACTCGACGTCTTAATGGATGGATTCCAATTCCGATAAAGATAATTTGCCGTCTTCCATCCGGTATACCTTGTCGCAGTAGGTAAGCAGCCGCTCGTCGTGCGTGACCATAATCGCCGCTTTGTGGCGTGTTCTCACCTCATGGGCAATCAAGGAGACAACTTCATGGGCACGTTTGGTGTCCAGGCTTGCCGTAGGTTCATCCGCCAATATGACAGTGGGATCGTTAATTAGCGCCCGGGCAATTGCAGTACGCTGCTTCTCGCCCCCAGACAGCTCCTCCGGGTAGCTCTTCATCTTTGTGCCTAGACCCAATTCTTCAAGCAACTTCATAGCCATAGCTTTATCTGCTGCACGAACCTTGCCCGACATCCGCTTCACGACAAGCAACTGATCAAGAACATTCAGGTAAGGAACTAAATTCGAAGCTTGCATGATGAACCCAATCTCATGCAATCGCATATCAGATAGCTGGTTTCCTGACAGCTGCGATATGTCCTTCCCATTGAGTATAACCTCTCCCTCGGAGGCTTTAAGCAGTGCACCCGCGACGGATAAGAAGGTACTTTTGCCCGAACCGGACGGCCCTACTACTGCGACGAACTCACCTGGTTCCACTTTTATGGACACTCGGTCTAGTGCCACAATACGATTCAATCCTTCATTGTAATATTTGGAAGCCGCTGTTATTTGCAAGCCTTCTGTCATTATTCAACCCTCCCAAGTGCCTTAAGCGGATCAATTTTCGAAATCGTGCGAACGGATACTAACGAACTAAGCAATGAGATCACCAGCAAAACAATGGAATACGTGAACACTAGCTTCGTATCCAGCATGAACGGCATGCCTTTGGGCATGATTGCCGCTGTCCCATAAGTCAGTATTATGCCAACTATAATGCTAGAAAGCGCCAAGACGAACACCTGTGAGACGACGGCTTTACCTAAGAATCCATTCTTGGCCCCGATCGCTTTCATAATCCCGAACTGGTTGGACTTCTGCATCGTGAATACATAGAAGAACACGCCAATGATGAATGCAGAGATCGCAAGCAGGAACGCAAGCATCATCATGATTGTGCCATTCTCTTCTTTGTAGCCGGGCATTCCCTGTACCGCTGTCGCACGAGTAACCGTATCGGTACCCGATAGCTGTTCATTGATGGTATTCCGATCAATATCTTTACCTTGAAGCATGATCGCATTAACGGGATCCGTGACTCCCTTGTCCGAGCCTGGTGCCGCAAACGCAAGCTTGCGCCACTCTTCAATAGGTGTAAATACAGCTGCTACGTGGTTATACGTCTGATTCTTGACAAAGCCGACAATAGTCAACGATTCCGTCGAACCATCTAATTGGAAGATGTCCCCGAGCTTGAATCCTTGGTCTTTCATCGTATCATTGACGATAACCTTCGTCATTTGATCGGATGTCAGACCCGTACCTTCAGTAATCGGCGGCTCAAGGAAACTCCCCGGGTCAATTCCAATAATCGCTATATCTACTTTATCCTCATTCAACTTGCTATTCCCTTTGATTGCAGATGCCATGATGGTTCCCATAGGTGAAGCGGCACTTACATTCGGCATCTCTGTTAATTTGGCTAACAAATCATTAGACAATAAAGATTTACTCATTGAAGCTTTCGACCCTTGTTCGAAAACGACATAATCAGCCTTCATGGTCTTAAACGTCGAAGCCGCAAGCGTAGATAACCCATTCCCCAAACCTGATAATATGAACACCAACCAAGAAATGAGCACAAAAATAATCGCAATCATCAAAAATCTTGTCTTGCTGTGTCTCAATTCCTTCAATGCCAAAAACATAGTCTATTCCTCTCCTTCACACTTATAAATGACACACGTGTCAAATTGATCACTTCTTATCCGGCTAAAAAATATTATGCACTATATCCGACATCTGTGTCAAATATACTTTGTGCCCTTTAGAGTCTGCCTGCTCCTCCTAGCCAAATTTGGTACAATAGCTTGCTCCACTGAGGAATAGGAATATTCATCATATTCGGAGTATCGATTAGGTTGAAAAAGACACCTATGATGGCAGGGAGTGGGATGCTTGTATTTAAGTGTCCTTCTTCCTGTGCACGGACAAACAATCGCTCAAGTTGTTGTTTCAATGTTACATGCGCTTGCTCAATAAATTCAAGATCATGGGCCGCAGCGGCGGAATTGGCTTTATTAATCTTATGAGCATAGCCAAGTAATTGATGGAAATTAGCCTCTTCCATATATACAGTAAGCAGCTGCTGAAGGGCATTCATGCAATCCGAATCATCAATTGCCGACACTTTGTGTAGTACATTTTCCATTACTCGTTTCATACATGCAGCAACAATCTCTTCTTTGTTTGCATAGTATTGGTAAATCGTACTTCTTGCTCCAGCCAGACCTCTCGATAACAATTTGAGCTGAAACCCCTCATAACCGTGTTCGAGAAGCACCTTCTTGGTTTGGTCAAGCAACTCCGATTTTGTAAAAGCCTGCTTTCTTCCCATGTTAATCACCGTCCCTAAATGTTAACCGTAGTCTATATTGTAACAAAAATTACGCCCTATTTGTGGTATGGTTCACCGTGACTGTGGCCTCTTAAGAGATTGAATCATTTTTTTTCGGATTCCTATGTAAACATTTTCTGAGACTAATTGTTGACCATTGGTTGACTTTTTCACATAAAAAAATACAGAGCAATGGCATCCTCATGCCGTGCTCTGTATCAGATCCGCACACTACTATGCACTTTCTAGCCTTAATTCATCCCCCACCGCAACCGGAATTTCATTGTAAGAAATCCAATCACTTCAGCTGTTGGATCATACGAATACTAATGCACATTAACCGCAATAATCATCCGGTTCAGCTTAACTCAGTTAAGCCTCTGATTCTGCGACTCTTTTTACATTTTCTAAAAATTTAATAACAACCTTATCGTTTGCAAAGATAAGGAACAGTTTCACAAACCACTTCAATGGTTTGTTGGTTACTGTGTATGTTAACTTTGTTTTCGCATCATTGACTCGGTGCAATTCATATAATGCTGTGATCTCAAACCAGTTTGCTAATATGAATTGAACTTTCATTTTTTTATCATTGTTCGTATTTATATATTCTAACGTGTGGACATCGTATTCTTGAATCCGTTTGCCTTCTTTATATTTTTGACGGTAAATGCTTCCTACAACTTCTTCAGTCAACTTGATCGGTTTGTTCTCCACTACCTGCGGCATAATCTTTTGCATCTGTTCTAACGAACCATCCAGATACGACCATACATGTTCGATTGAAGTATTTATCTCAATTTCTCTTGACCATTGCTTCAAAATTGTCATCCCTTTCTTAACTACATTGCACCAATGATCAGCCCCGCAAGAAAATATGAAGTCAAATGATAGCCAATTGTGATGAGGTAGAGACCTAAGGTCTTATTTTCAAATAAGAAGTTCATGCCTATTTTTACCGAAACACTGATCCCGATTAACAAACCGATTACAACCGCCGAAAGGAGGTCTGGTTCTCCTACCATTGTTTGCAACAGCGCCAAGATAAACGCTCCGCTTAATGCTGTCAAAGCCGTGAGTATATATGTAAGCGGGCTTCCGCCGGACATATCCTCTCTTTTCAACCCCACTTGTTTCATCCACGCATTACCAAACAAGACCGGCGAGTACCACAAGAATCCGAGAACCATCGTTACCACAGTTGCTGCAAGAACAGCTAAATAATTCACTTCTGTTAGATCGATCAAGTCGATTATCCCCTTTCGTCAGTTTCTAGCATCTGTTTTACAAGTCGCTAGATGCAACTCTTAATTAGCCTTCCTTTACCCAGCTATAGTGACTGATAGGCTGATTTAACAATAGCTTAATTATCTATATAATAGTTTGAACCGCTAGAGTTAGTAAAGACATGAAATTGACAAAGGCACCCGGTCAGGTGCCTTTGACTTTCAAATAAGATATCCTGCTATTATGGGAATACCTGTGATATGACACACACTCAAAGCGGAGGCATTACCCCCAACCGGGTCCAACCTTCCTTCGAAGGACCATATATCGAAGGTATAAGCAACCCCGCTTGGCGCATCAGAACTGTAACTTGGCCTCGATGATGTGCGATGTGCTTGATCAATCCCATAAAAATCGTTGCGTTGGACTCCTTTCTTCCGAACGCAATCTGGATTTGCTTCAGCATCTCGTCCGTCCACTGCTCGTGAAGTGCTTTCTCTACCTCTATGCTTACCTCACGAAAGGTATCCGCGATCTCCTTTGCGAACGGTACTTCGTTCTGATTTGACACTTTCGCGACCGTGACTCCAAACTCAGTTAAATAATCCGGAATGTTCGTAACGAAATGCCACGCGATCCTTCCTAACGTGCGTCCTTCGGGATAAACCTGCTGCAAGAGCGATTCATCGGTTAAGCCGTCCAGCACCTTCTGAGTTAATACGGCTTCGTTCTTCCATTCAGCTATAAAATCTTCGACCGTACAGTACATCGTCTCATCCCCTTATTTTTGTACCATTAGCCATATACCCATGCAACATAACAAGTACTCGTTCGCCATCTCCGCCATAATCAAGGTAAGAAAGCCGAAGATTTCCCAACTGAAAGAATTTCCTTGCTGCCGAGCTATTATACCCCCACGCCCCCAACGATAGGCCCAACTTTTGATAACTCAACCCTGTTGTCCTCCCCACTCCTCCTGATAGTGCTTAAATCACGATCTAATTGTAGCTTGTGGTTGTGAGGCTACAAGAAGTATGAACCGAAATCTATATGATCTCAAAGTAAACACTTCCTGAAGCTGATTGTTGACTCCGTATTTACTTCGAGGCATAAAAAATACATCGCCGGGGCGCTTAGGCCGCATTGCGATGTATTCAGAACTTGCATACTGCTACACCTTTTTGGTTCTCTTCATCTCCGGTCGCTTAAGGGGATGCTATTTTCCCCATACGATATCCAATCGCTCCAACTAAAGGTTTTACTTGTAAAATGGTTCTTCACGATTTCAGAAACGGCAAGTTTTTTATTGATCACATTATCGTTTATCTTCTATTAGTTTGCATCCTTTATATGTAAGTGTATCCGTTTTTGCTTTTCCATCTTCTGAGTAAAGTACCGCATCCGTAATGAGCCCATACTTTTTGCGATTGTACTCGTGTTTATTACGTTCATACTCTGAGGACTTATCTATTCGATCAGATTCAGCACCCAAGAAACCGTAAACCGATGACATTATTGCAGTACCTGTACCTTCGACGACTTCAAATTTTGAAACATCATCTACATAAAGCGGTAAGTTTCCGCAATACGCGTCGTTATTATCTTTTGAATATGGAAATTTCAATACTCCAAAACTATTAGGGTCAGCATCAGCAGATAGATCGCATTCCCGAGACGTACACAAAAACACGCTGCACCGGGTATCCCGCGGTACAGCGTGTACTCACAAATGGTTATTTCAACATTGTTTCGCTGCCATAAAGCTTTTCCCATGCCGCTATGCGCTCGTCGATAATGGCTTGACCGCCCGATTTGAGGTAATCCTTCATACCCGCATCATATACAGCGTCAAACTTGGCAACTGGCGCTACAACAGCCTGGTCTAAGAAGGCATCGCGTTTTGCTTTAAGCGCTTCACCTTGACCTTCTTCGGCCTTGATTTCACCCGCTTTGGCATTTTTACCTACGCGTCCTTCATTAGTCGTAATCTTGCTTGCAACTTCAATGAGTCTTGCGTCAACCCCTGCATACCCGTTGGCAATGGACTTGACCGTCAAATCCGGGTTTCCGGTATCAAGACCGTTGCTTGTGATTGTATAGTCGATATTGGCAGGCGAGTTCATGAGATATTCGTCAGTAGCAGCAATCGTCTTGTAGGAGCCATCCGGCATTTTTTCGTGCGTTTTGCCTTCTTCGCCGAATTGCAGGTAAACACGATTATCAATCTTGGAGATCCAATCCAGATAGAGCATCGAAGCTAAAGGTTCTTTGTTGGTAGCCGGGAAGAATACCTTGCGGTCAACAGGCGCCGACAAGAATTTCTGATAAACCCCAGCTTCGTTCTTGAACGGCTCAACCGCGATATAATTCGCATCCGGACCTACAAGCATATGAAGGTTCCCCGTAATGCCGTCTTCACCGCTACGATACGGATAATCCCAGTTATGAATGAACGCGCCTACAAAGCCGGCTTTCATGAGATTATCTTCCGTAGCATCTCCGGCAGGATAGAGCGGGAAGTCTTTCCATACGAGACCTTCGTTATACCACTTGTTCAACGTTCTAATGCCTTCTTTGTAATTCGGGTAAAGAAGACGCCGATCGTCAAAGCCGTAAACATACATGTCCTTGTCAGTAATATTGTCAGGGAAGTAGGACGATGTTAAATGATCTGCACGCCATCCAACATCAAAGCTCGTGGAGAAAGGAATCAACTTGCCTGCGTCTTTGCCCAAAAGCGTGGAGGCGTTGTCCTTAAATGCTTTGAGCATGTTTTCGAACTCTTGCAGGTTCGTCGGTGCCGGGAGATTGAGCTTCTTTAACCAGTCCTCGCGCACGAATGTATTAATGCGGTTCAGGATGTTCAAGCGAGCTTCCAATGCCCACAACGTTCCTGCGTTAGGATCCCTGTCCCAATTGATGTTCGATTCGGTGAGTAACCCCCACAAGTTTGGCAGAAGATCTTTGTGCTCGTCGACAAGCGGTGCCAGGTTCGTGATGCCGCCCATGTTGGCGTACGTTTGGACGGTCGGATACGAATAAGTGACGGCGACATCTGGCGCTTCACCCGCGGCCAGAAGGTTGTTAATGGCTTCGCCTTCCGTCCAGCGCGGTACCGGAACGAAAGTCACTTCTACGTTATGATCGCGCAGCATTCCGTCTTTGATGAAATTCGTATAGAAGTTGTCTTCGGGTTTGGTTCCCCCGGTATTGCCTCGATCGTAAATCTCTACCTTGATTTTGCGAGTCTCCTTGAATCTGAGATTGGAATCAAGGCCCAGCTTTTCGAGTTTTGCAGATGCTTCGTCGGGAGAAGGAGAAGCGGATTCAGATGCCGGTGGAGCCGATGAGTTGGACGGGCTTGTCGAATTATTGTTGTTGCTGTTGGTACATCCCGCCAAGACGAGGCCGGAACAAAGCGCCAAGATGGTCAAAAGCTTGGTTAAACGCATTCAAGATCCTCCTTTTTTATTTAAGCCTGTTTCTCGATTTATAAAAATCGACAAGTCGATTTTTACCGTAGGTAAGCCATTATCCTTTTACGGCTCCGATCGTGACGCCGGAAATAAAGTATCGCTGCAACCAAGGGTAAATGAGCAAGATCGGTACGGTTGCAAACACGACGGTTGCAGCTTTAATGGATTCGGACAAGCCCGGGCTGGTAAAGCCCTCCTGCGTAGCCACCTCAACGCTGGTAACGCTATTGAGAATGTTAAAGAGCAGCAGTTGGATAGGATAGTAGTCTCTATTGCTCATGAACATCAACGCATCCGAGAACCCGTTCCAACGGCCAACCGCATAGAATAGCGACAGCGTTGCCAGCACGGGCATGGAAAGCGGCAAATAGACATTAACCAGGACTCTGAGGGGCCCCGCTCCGTCCAGTTCGGCGGATTCTCTGAGGCTCTCGGGAATGCCGAAGAAGAAGCTGCGCATGATGATGACGTTGAATACGCTAATGCTGCCTGGCAGAATCAGAACCAGAGGATTATTCAGCAAGTGCAGCCCTTTCAGAAGCAAATAGGTCGGGATGATGCCTGCATTGAAGTACATCGTAAAGATAACGATCACGAGGATAAGCTTCCTGCCCTTTAGATTGTCATAGATAAGCGGGTATGCGCACAGAATCGTCATAAACATGCACCACACCGTCGTGACGACCGTCAGGATCGCTGTCCACAATAACGACCATGTGACTTTGGAATCTCCAAGTACGGCTGTATAAGCTTTGAAATCCAGGTCTACGGGCCAAAGTAAAACTTCATTCTTTACCATGGCTTCCGCAGAGCTTAAGGATCGTGCCACAATGTTCAACAACGGCAGGAGGCAGGCCAGAATCACCATCACGCAAATGATAACGATGACCCAATCCCCTAATCTCGTGCTTTTTGATTTAACCATAGATTGAACAACCTCCTACCAGATGCCGCGATCGCCGAATTTTTTGGCCAAGGCGTTCGCCCCGAACAAGAAAATGACGCCAACGACAGATTGGAACAAACCGACAGCAGTGGATAGTGAGAATTGCAAACCGCGAATACCATTGTTGTACACGAATACGGAGATTACGTTCGAAACATCCGTCACCAGCTTGTTCCCAAGCGCATAAGGTCTGTCGAATTCGCTGCCCAGAATATGACCAAGGCTTAGAATGAGCAATACGATAATGGTAGGACGTAATCCCGGCAGGGTAATGTGCCAAATATTCCTCATGCGTCCCGCCCCGTCCACGGAAGCAGCCTCGTAAAGCTCCGGGTTAATCCCCGCCATCGCTGCTAAATAGAGAATGGTGCCCCAACCGGCGCTCTTCCATATGCCCAGCGCAATGTAGGTGATTACCCAATTATTGGAGTCGTTCAGGAACGAAATGGGTTCAAACCCCAACTTAGTCAGCATGATATTGAAGAGACCCGAGCTAGGCGCAAAAAGCTGAAGTGCCATACCTGCAACGATAATCCACGACAAAAAGTGCGGCATATAGGCAATCGTTTGGGTGAAACTCTTGAATCGTTTGAAGGCGAGTTCATTAAAGATGATGGCTAGAATAATAGGTGCTGGGAAGCCGAATACGAGATCAAGAAGGTTGAGACCCAGGGTGTTTCTCAGGGCGTAAATGAAATCGCGGTTAGAGAAAGCCTGAATAAAATATTGCCAACCATGATTTGCTGCCCATTCCATCTCCGATGGGCTTTTGACGATGCTGTATTTCTTAAAAGCGATTTGAATGTAATTCATCGGAATGTAACGGAAAATGATAAAAAAGGATATCGGTAGGATCAACATCGCATAGAGGACCCAGTATCGTTGCATGTATGCGAGCGATCTTCTTCTCCCTACTGCAGCGCTTGCAGACATAACATCACCTCGCCTAGTAGATTGTTCTGCCTTGCTCGTCCGCGATACCCGACTTGCGCAAGAAATAAGTGTTTACAACGTCCCGCCATTCCTTGGCATGCATCGATTGTTCTTGCAGACGATCCAGCACGCTCGCATACCGATCGCTGTCTATTCTGCCTTGCAAGCCGCGCCAGGCGTCCACCTGGGTGTCCGCCTGCTCGGCGCCTTCGAAATGCGTGTCGTATATGTGCTGGATGACGGTCTTGCCGGACTTCAATAAATGCGTATAGGGCACGTGGTGGAAGAAAAGCAGCAGTTCGTCCGGACAGCTCTCGATCGCGTCGAAGCGCGCGGCAACCTTATCGTGATACTGTCCCGTATAACCGGTTCCCGTCTTAACGGTCCGATCAACCCCGATACCGTGACAGTCGGCATAATGGTAGGTCCCCCACTTCGAATATTCATATCCGTCGACGTTCGGGCCGTAATGATGGCCGGGATTGACCATCCAGCCGACTCCGAGCGGCGACGTGTAATTCTCGTAAATGTTCCAGGAATCGAGCAGCATGCGGCGAATCGTCGTGACGACGACCGGGTCGTGTCCGAACGTGATCCGCGCCCATTCGTCCGCAATCTCCTCCGCCGTGAGCTCCGGACGCCAAGCCAATCGGCCGTATCCGTAATAATTGGCCTGTGCCAGAAGGTGCCCGGTCCAATTCAGGTCGTCCCCGATATTGGATACGGCGGCGATTCCGCCCAGCTGCCTGCCAAACAGCTCGCCCGTCGCCGCTTTCGACACTGTCGAGCCTTCCCCCCGCGCGTAAGTGTCGAAATCGAGGATTTCCTTCCATTGCGGCACCAGGAAGCACAGATGCTTCTGTTGCCCCGTATACTCCTGGGTGATCTGCAGCTCCAGCACCTGATTCGTATGCTGCATCCCCCCGAATAGCGGGGAAGTGGGTTCCCGGATCTGGAAGTCTATCGGACCGTTCTTGATTTGCAGGATGACGTTGTCTGCAAACTTGCCATCGAGCGGACGAAAATGGTCGTAGGCGGCACGAGCCCGGTCGGTCTTCCGGTCGCGCCAGTCTTGCAGGCAGTCATACACGAAGCAGCGCCAGATCAAGATGCCGCCGTAAGGACGCAGCGCCTCGGCGAGCATGTTCGCCCCGTCCGCGTGATCGCGTCCGTAGGTGAACGGTCCCGGCCGGAACTCCGAATCGGCTTTGACCAGGAAGCCTCCGAAATCGGGAACATGCCGGTACACGTCGGCTACCCTGTCCGCCCAGAATCGTCTCACCTCCGGGTCGAGCGGATCGGCCGTCGTCAGCCCCCCGCACGAAATCGGACTTGCGAAGTTCACGCTCAAGTAAAGCCGGACTCCATAATCGCGGAATATATCGGCCATAGCCGCCACCGACGGCAGCAGCTCGGGAGTAATCAAGTTCGTCTCCGTCTCGTGCACGTTCACGTTGTTGATGGTGATCGCGTTAAGTCCGACGGCTGCCATCATCCGTGCGTAATCCCGAATGCGCTTGCGGTCCGTCACGAATTTACCTTTCCGATAAAAAATCGAACGGCCCGCGTATCCCCTTTCGATGCTGCCGTCCATGTTGTCCCATTGGTTGATCATCCGGAGTTTGGCGGCCGGCCTCTCGATCACGCGAAGATCGTCCAGACTGTGACCGGACTGCATCAGACGAAGGAAATGGAACGCCCCGTAGAACGCGCCGCGGTCCGTCCGGCCTGCAATCGCGATGTATGCCCGCCCAGGTTCCCGAACGGTCTTCAGCACGTAACCTTCTTCTCCTAACTCCTCGAGTTCGGCCGTCTCCACCGCACCTTGCAATTCGGCAAGGTCCCCCGCCGCAATTCGGAGATAGCGCGGGAGATTCCCGCTTCCGCCCACCCGGGGCGTCGTGCCCAGCATCGAACCGATTCCGTTCACGAGTTCCTCGCAGGCATTCGCGATCATAGGCGACGGCTCCGAAGCGATCACGACGATCTCACCGCACCATGAGGCATACTCCTTCGCTTGATTCGGATCCAGCGGCGGATATCGCAGCCATGCTTTGTGCGCTTCCCCCACGTTCTCCCCGTTTCGGCTTGTCGAATTCAGAATAATCTTGTTGTTATTTTTCAATTCGTTTTCCTCCAAATCGGAATTGCAACATCTCAATCATTGAATATAAAGATATTTGCGGACAACCCTTGGATTCCCACGCAGAATAAGGCATCTCGACCGAGGGAAATATGATTCCCTTTGCTCAAATTATAGAATTAAGCGCTTTCACAATCCATAGAGTAAATAGATATTTCTTGTAATTTTTAAATATCACGATTCATTTCTACAAGCTGGGGTGGTAAGATAACAACAGGTTGCATCCCCCCGACCGCGTCATCGGGAATTCTAACGGCAAGGACGGTGAACTCCATGGAAAGGGAATTCGAACGGTTGCAGGATCTGGTCCCGGACGTCGTGTTCTTCGTGGATAGGAGATGTTTTCCTGACTGGGAAATCGTCAACCAAACGATCGATTTTCACGATCTTACCTGCATCGTGGAAGGAAAATCCTACTACTACGTCAACGGAGTCAAACACACCATCGAAGCCGGCGACATCATCTACATTCCCGTGGGCAGCGTGCGCGAGGCGCATACTTCCAAGGAAAACCCGATGCACTCCTACGCCTTCAATTTCAAATGGCTGCCGAACGAGAACACGGAACCGCTCCCGCTTCAGACCGTGACGAAGAACGTCATTACAAGCGAACTGATCGGGTACTTCAAACAGTTCACGCACGTCTGGCTGAGTAAGCAGCCGGGTTACGTCATGCAGGCCCGGGCGTTGTTCATGCTCATCATCCACCGGCTGCTGACGATCACGAACCGGGATACCGCGCTCATGAGGGCCGATAAGCGCGTGAACCTAGTGCTCGCATACGTCGCCGAGCATTATTCCGAGGAGCTGGACCTGGCCGGATTAGCCGAGATCGTGGGCCTTCATCGGGTATATCTCGGAAAGCTGTTCAAGAAGAACATGGGATGCTCGTTCAATGAATATCTGAACATGATCCGGATCAACAACGCAGAGATGCTGCTGACAACCGGCGGATTCTCCGTTACGCAGGTCGCAGAACGGTGCGGCTTCCACGACATTTCGTATTTCAGCAACGTGTTCAAATCGGTGAAAGGCTATCCGCCTTCGACCGTATTCAATCGCCAGCAGCCCAGTTGATCCCGCCGCCCTTGTGCTCGCATGCCACAAGCCCATTTGCCCCGTAAAGGAGATTGCAGTCGATGAATCGGAAGCGAAAGTTCAACGCCAGTTGGTCATTTTCCTTACATCCTCTCCGTACCGATTACGATGCCGTCATGACCGGCCGCACAGCCTGGACGACGGTCGACTTGCCGCACGATTGGTTGATCTACGACGCCCGCAACCTGTACGCGAACGGAGAAGGCTGGTATCGCAAAACGCTGACCCTGACGCCGGACGAACAGCCCCCGGGCACGCGCTTCTCGCTCCGGTTTGAAGGCGTATACATGGATTCGACCCTCTATGTCAACGGGCATGAGGCCGGAACGTGGAAATACGGCTACTCCACCTTCGAATTCGACGTCACTCCCTTCCTCCGGGACGGGGACAACGAGATCGCGATGCGCGTCGTGTACGAATCCCCCAATTCCCGCTGGTATTCCGGCGCGGGGATTTATCGGAGCGTTTGGCTTAGAAGTTATCCGGATACGCACCTGGCAGCAGACGGGATCTATATTGCCGCCATACCGGACGGAGGCGATGCCTGGCGGGTCGAGACGGACACGGAGGTCGTCTTGGGTGCGGGGGCTGCGGACGGCCTGACACTGCGCCATTGCGTAATGAACCGGGACGGCCGGCTTGTGGCGGAGACCGAGACGTCCGTACCCGCCGCGGAGGCAGGGGCGTCCGTTCGCGTTCCCACCGCGCTACGGGTGGACCGCCCTTCGTTGTGGGACATCGAACGGCCTTATTGCTATCGGCTGATCACGGAGCTGCGGCTCGCGGACGGCACGGTCACGGCCAGAGAGAGCATTCGCTTCGGCTTCCGCACGCTGGCCTTCGACAGCGAGAAGGGGTTCTTCCTGAACAGCCGGCACGTGAAGCTGTACGGCGTCTGCCAGCACCACGACTTGGGCTGCTTGGGCGCCGCCGTCAACAAAGTTGCCTTGCGGCGGCAAATTTCGCTGCTGCAAGAGATGGGGGTTAACGCGATCCGCACCGCTCACAACATGCCCTCCGCGGAACTGATGGAGCTGGCGGACGAAATGGGCGTGCTCATCGTGTCGGAAGCGTTCGACGTGTGGGAGCGGAAGAAGACGGAGTTCGACTACGCAAGGTTTTTTCCCGAATGGTGGAAGAAGGACGTCGCCAGCTGGGTGCGCCGCGACCGCAACCATCCCAGCCTGATCCTATGGAGCATCGGCAACGAGATTTATGACACCCACGCCGACGAGCGGGGATTCATGTGGACGAAGCTCCTGCGGGACGAAGTGTTGGCGCATGACCCCAAGGGCAACGCCCGCGTGACGATCGGCTCAAACTTCATGCCCTGGGAGAACGCGCAGCGATGCGCCGATCTGCTGAAGCTGGCCGGTTACAACTACGGGGAGAAGTATTACGATCTTCACCATGCGCAGCATCCGGACTGGATCATCTATGGCAGCGAGACTTCCTCTACTGTGCAGAGTCGGGGCGTCTACCACTTCCCGTTGTCCCAATCCGTGCTCGCGGACGACGACGAGCAGTGCTCCTCGCTGGGCAACAGCTCCACCAGCTGGGGCGCGAAAAGCACGGAAAGCTGCATCATCGCCGACCGGGACGCCGCCTACTCGCTGGGGCAATTCCTGTGGAGCGGCTTCGATTACATCGGGGAGCCGACCCCTTACCATACAAAAAACTCGTATTTCGGGCAGTTGGACACCGCGGGCTTCAAGAAAGATTCGTATTTTATTTACCAAGCCGAATGGACCGATTACCGCGTGAAGCCGATGGTCCATCTGTTCCCCTACTGGGACTTCTCCGAGGGGCAGATGATCGACGTCCGGGTATGCTCTAACACGCCGAAAGTCGAATTGTTCTTGAACGGAGTCTCGCAGAGCGTCTTCGAGATCGACCACGCGCGCGGGCAGAAATTGGTCGGCGAATGGCGGATCCCATACGCCGTAGGCGTCCTGCGGGCGGTCGCCTACGACGAGGAGGGCCGGGTGGTGGCAGAGGAGGTCCGTTCCTCCTTCGGAGACGCAGTCGCACTCGCGCTGACCCCGGACAAGACGGAACTCGCGGCGGACGGCTCAGACCTCGTTTTCGTGGAGATTTCCGCTTTCGACCGGGAAGGACGTACCGTCGACAACGCCAACAACCGCGTGTCCGTGACCGTGGAGGGTCCGGGCCGGTTGGTCGGCTTGGATAACGGCGACAGCACCGATTACGACTCCTATAAAGGCGCAAGCCGCCGAATGTTCAGCGGCAAGCTGCTGGCTGTAATCGCGGCGAATCCGGAGCCCGGCCGGATCACCGTGCGTGCGGAATCCAAGGGGTTGCAGTCGGGCGAGGTCGACCTGACGTCCGCTCAACCTCCGAAGCGGTCCGAAGACGGCGGAGAAGAGCCCGGCTCGCGCTACGCCTGGACCGCGGATCCTCAGGCCGGGCACGAGCCCCTCGGCAGCCGGGCGGACGAAATTCCCGTGCGCAAGCTGGAGATCCTCTGCCCGCAAGGCAACCGGCTGGTCGCGGACCGCCGTTCCTTGCCGGTGCAGGTCCGAATCCATCCGGGTGATGCCACTTATCAAGAGGTGGAATGGCGGGTCACCAACGCCGCCGGTATCGACTCCAATATCGCCTTCTTGGAGGTGGACGGACGGGAAGCCGTCCTCACCGCCCTGGGCGACGGCGACGTCTATGTCCGCTGCTCGACGCGCAACGGGGCCGACTGCGTCCGCCTCTATTCCGTCATGGAATTCCATATTGAAGGCTTGGGGCAAGCCTATCTCGACCCCTATTCGTTCGTATCGGCCGGCTATCGCAACGAAGCGAGCCGGAACTTGACGAACGGCAACGAACGGGGCGTCGCGACGGCGAGGGACGGCGAAAGCCGGATTTGCTTCGAGAACGTCGACTTCGGACCTGTCGGTGCTGACGAGATCACGTTGCCGATCTTCTCCCTGGACGGAGAGGAATTCCCGATTGAAATATGGGAGGGCATTCCCGGGGAAGAGAACGCCGCCATGCTGACCCGAGTCACCTATCGGAAGCCTTCGCGCTGGAACGTCTATCAGGAGGAAACGTACCGCCTGCCGAAACGTCTAAAAGGCGTGACCTCGCTCAGCTTCGTCCTGCGCCGGAAAATCCATTTGAAAGGATTCCAGTTCGCGCGGGTACCCAAAGCTTACGAACGGCTGAGCGCACTTGAGCACGACCAGATTTACGGGGACTCCTTCACGATCGCGGAAGACGCTATCGAAAACATCGGCAACAACGTCTCCCTCGTATACCGAGACATGGACTTCGGAGAGACCGGCAGCTCGAAACTCGTCATCTGCGGGCGATCCCCGCTCGACCGCAACACGGTCCATCTGCTGTTCAGCGGTCCCGCGGGAGAAACCAAGCAAATGGTCGAATTCGAATACTCCGATGGCTACGTCGAACGGGAATTCGAGTTGGAACGCGTCTTTGGCCCGCAGACGGTCACGCTGATGTTCCTGCCGGGCAGCCGGTTCGATTTGAAAGCGTTCCGGTTCGTGCCGTAAGCCAAACAATCCCGCTTCGGCTTCTTTCCTTGCCGAGGCGGGATTCTCTTTCGGATAGCAATCAGGCCCTGGTCAAAAATACACCGCTGAGGTCTGTAGGCCACTTGGCGATGTATTCACGAACTGCATACTGCTATATATCACTCGGACTTCATTCGTCCCCGACGGCTATCGGGTTCTCGCTATACGAAATCCAATCGCTCCAACTCGATTCCATGTCGGCCGCCCCGTCTATACGGTCATCTTCACGGGCAAGATGCTGGAATGCGGAAGCCAGACTGTCCACAAATTTTAATTGAATTGATCCATGCCGCTCGACTTGTCTAGCTGCTGCAGTCTCTTTGACGGCTTCGGGCAGCACGACAACAATCCATCCCAGGTGCGCATGTTGGAGGATCGGCAGAGCCTTCAACATCGAATCCAGAGTGGCGACCGTCCTTTCGGCGATAATCTGATTATCAATCAGAAGGTGAAAGGGCTGCGTCGCCTCTTGCAACGCCATGTACGCATCCGCAGCGATATCCCGGAAATCCTCCATCGTTACCACCGGTTCAAAATGCGTCAAAGCCAAAATATGATTTTGCACCAGCCACCCTGCTTTATAACGCATGCTTAACTCCCCTTTGCTATGTGGTCAAATATATTGTCGACTATATGCCCATAGCGCCTCAGCTTCTTGGCCTACGGACAAAGGAACGCGGAAGCGCATTGGGCGATCCTGCTTCCAATGCACCCCCGAATGCTTCTCCAATATCAGACGACCTAGATAAGCGCTGCCTTTGGCTATCGGCTGGCCGAATAAGCGAGACATTAATCGGAACAGCAATGGAGCCTCTTGGAACAGATTCGTTCGAACCATACCCGGATAGCAAGTATGCACGCGCAGCTGCGGAAATCGCTTGGCGAGTTCGGAAGCGTAGAGATCGACCGCAAGCGCCGCCTTCATCGCGCCCTTAAGACCGGCTTGAGGCTCAGCCCAAGCGACTGAAGCATTCTTGTGAACGCCATTCCCTCCTACCATAACGATGCATCCGTCGGGTACGATCTTGTTCTGCTGAAGAAGTGTCTCCGATAACACGAATTTACTCAAATAGTTTGTTGCGAAAGTCGCCTCCAACCCTTCATTGGTCAGCCGGACCTCTTTGTCGGTAGATATTCCTCCCGCACACAGAGCTAACGCATTAATCGGACCTTCGAGCTGTTCCGCTAATCGACGTACATCTGACATCTTGGACAGATCTGCATAGAAGTAGTCCACCCCTAGCTCGGCGGCAATTTTTGCGCCTTGAGTTCGATTTCGACCGACGATCGTCACCTTCCAACCGCTTTCAGCGGCTAAGCGCGCCGTCCCGTAACCGATTCCGCTTGTTCCTCCCGTAACTACGATTCGCATAATAACCCCCCTATTAGTTAGGATCCTAGCTATAAACGTTTTTCATATTCGTCCATATTTAGGCAACAATGCACTCACCTCCTCTCCGATCGTTAGGATGCTAGCTATTAGTGAAGGCTAAAAGCCCCTATTAATAATATTCCTTATCCCCTAGGTTCTTGGCCACTCGTTGCAGCCACTGCCCCAGCAAATCCCTCTCGGCTTGCGTGAACCCTTTAAGCATCTCATTCTCGAATTCCAAAATAAGATCCACCAGCTTACCGAACACCTCGTTGCCCTGCTGCGTGAGCGTCACAACGTTAGCCCTTCCGTCTGTGTGGCTAGGCTTACGAGAGATGTATGAACGAGCCTCCAGTTTATCTAATATTCCGGTCAAAGTCGCGGATGTAATCCCGCTATGATGCTGGAGCTTCTGCTGCTCCAACCCTCCGGATTGAGCCAAATAACCCAGGACCTCGAATTGCGAAGTCGTCAGATTGAATGTGCTTAACCGCACATCAAGCTCTTTGCGCATAATAATATAGGTTCTTTTCAAGTATAGGATGGATTGTGACATGTGGTATGACTCCATTCTGAGATCGTGTCAATATTGTTAGCATCCTAATTATATGTTAGGTATTTCCAGGATGTCAACCGACTTCGCTTCATAAGTCAGCATAGCGGCATTGGCCGGAGTCCGGACCGAGAGCACTCGCTAATTTTGGCACCAATGTACTGGATATCCTCCCGCATACCGCCAAAGCGCCTCATGACCTATGAGCAAAGCTATATCATTTACTTTATTGAATAGGTGAGCCAAAGATCGCTACATTCTGATCGCTCAAAACGAACTGATTCCCACTCCACGCTAAGGTGTTCAAGACATAGCCCAAGGCATCTGCGTCATATCTACCGGCTATCTTCTGATACGCAAGCAACTCGTAAACATGATTCCCATCGAAATCGACAGGATACAACCCGCTTAGTGGGTTTACAAACCCCGATATCGGCTGCTTCAGCTTCCCGTTAGCCTGGTAAATCTCGCTAAGATACTCCTCGTCTCTACTAGAGATGTCGATGATGTATTTCATCTTGTTCAGGTTGCTGACAACCTCAACCTTGTAATTATCCTGGAAAGTCACCGTGTAATGATAGATCTCATTATACGACTTATAGTTGAACATGATTTGCGCAACGTTATTTAAGTACGAGTATACAAAATGATACATGATCCCTCCGCTCCCACCGGTATCGATGCTGATCAAAATTTGATTAACCCTGTTCCCGGTAAAGTCGCCTAAAAAAAGAGTCGGGTTATATCCCGCATTATCCTGTAATGGTGTATGGGTTACTCTTCCACTCCTTCCATCTTGCACGACCAAAGTGATTTGTTGAATAAATGGACTGTCTGGGGTCCGAACCCCTGCAAGATACACGTTGTCAGATACCCCGTCTCCCGTCACATCACCCTGTGCAAATGCTACAATACTCGAATGGCTCGTTACTAAGCCACGATAATAATAACTCATCTCGTTATCACCCTTTTATAAATACTCAGGTCTTTAAACCTCGTTTTTATGATATGGGCATTTTATGCATTCAGTTACTGTGCAATGGGATCGACAAGTCCACTCGGACTTCATTCGTCCCCTGTTGCGATGGGGTTGTCGGAGTAAGGAATCCAATCGCTCCAGCTGCAGAATTTGCTTCGGAAGCTGTCAGAGCATACATCGGAGCGTATCGTAAGTGCCATCCAGGGAGTCAAACCCTCGGGGGCACCTTTCCGCGCCCAGCAAGAGTAAACCGAGGACTGGCTTACCAAGCTCTGCATCCTCAAGCAAATATGGCTTTACATCTTTCTGTGAATTCAATACCATAAAATGGTGTTAGCCAATAATATCCTCGTACCTATGTCACCGTATATGAAAAATTGCCGCTTTGCTTCTATCAATGGAAGTCCGCAACGACACAAGACTAGCCCAACATAACAGTGCAATGAAAGTCGGGTAAGTCTTTGCACTTCCTGTTATTCTGTTCACGAAAGGAGGTCAGAAGCAGATATGGATTCTCTGAAGCATATGAACGCCGCGCTAGCGTACATCGAAGCGCGTCTCACGGACGACATTGATATGGCCGAGGCTGCGCGGATCGCGCTTTGCTCGGAGTATCACTTCACCAGGATGTTCTCATTCTTGGCGGGCATTCCACTGTCCGAGTACATCCGACACAGAAGGCTGACACGCGCCGCAGCAGAGTTGCAACAAAGCAATGCGAAGGTGATCGACATCGCCCTGAAGTACGGCTATTCGTCGCCGGACGCGTTTACGCGAGCGTTTCAGCAGTTACACGATGTGGCGCCTTCCGAAGCCAGGAGGCCGGGCGCGATGCTAAAAGCTTATCCGCCGATGACCTTCCGATTAACGATACAGGGAGGAAGCGAGATGAATTATCGGATCGTGAACAAAGAAGCGTTCCGCATCGTCGGCTACAGCAAGCGGGTGCCGATGCTCCATGGAGTAAACCCGGACATCGCTGCGATGTGGAATTCGCTGGACGAGGAAGAGTTCGCACGCTTGGAACGGCTATCCGACGTCGAGCCGGCAGGACTTGTCAGCGCATCTGCGAACTTCTCCGAGGGACACATGGAGGAGCAAGGTGAGTTCGACTACTATATCGGCGCCGCGACAACGAATGCCTGCCCGGAGCGATTCGCTGTGCTGGAAGTGGCGGCGACGACATGGGCGTTGTTCGAGGCGGTCGGTCCGTTCCCGGAGGCGTTGCAATCGGTGTGGGGACGCATCTATTCCGAGTGGTTTCCGACATCTGGCTACGAGCTGGCGCCAGGGCCGGAGATGCTGCGGAACTTGAGCAGGGACACGAGCTCGCCGACGTTCCGGAGCGAGATCTGGATCCCGGTAAAGATGCGAGCTAGCGGATCGGAAGCGTAATTGGCAGGGCAATGGAGGGCTGATTTGCGACAGCTCTCCTTTAACTACTCCTGGATTACTGGAACTGTATTTCACCAAGGTAGCCACTGGTTCAAAACGAGTACCGCATGACATACAGTCGGATGTCTTTTTCAACTTTCCTTGTAATTTGTTGCCGTCCGGTAGCAGTTGATGACTATTCGGAGATGCAATTAGCAGTAGCAAGGAAGCTGGAACAGCCGACACAGCTCGCCATACTTAAGAGCCAAGAACCGCGTAACGTCGCTGTTCTTTTTTTGTTTTGCATATGTGGTTGGAATTGATACAGAATAAAAAACCTGCGAAGCCGCTAGGGCTGTCGCAGGTCGCAAGTGATCAAGGCGTTCTCTGGTTGTAGTATTGGTAAGTGCCTTTCGCATACACGTTCCATTCTCCGGTTTCTGAGAACTTAGCGGACCCGCTAAAGATGGCGGCTTTTCGGATTATCGTTCCACCGTTTGGCATGAACTCGTCATGGCTGGTCGGATCACCGAGGACGTCGACAACGGTTCCGTTATGCTTCAAGACGATCGCTATCATATTTTTGCCCGGATCATTGAGATTCAGTTCGATGTTGTAATAGGGCGTATTGATGAGATCAAAGTAATCATAAAATGCCCTGTCGATTACATTGACGTACTCCAAATCCATTATATTTTGCACAGGCATCTGGAAAACATCCGTCGTTGCACTCGTAATTGTATTCGTTCCCGGGTTGTAGTGATACACTTCGATAGAATAACCCGTGAAGCGTTGCGCCGTACCGAAAAACGGATTGCGGATTTGGAATGTTTTATTGTAATATCCGCCGTCGATGTACTGGGCGAAGTAAGCTTCCCCGCTTACTTGAGCCTCGACGTTGACGCGCAGCAGCACGGCTTTATTATCCGCGCCGACGATCCAGTAGTCGACGTTCATCGGGGTACCGGTCCATACCGTCCCGCTCAAAGGAGTCGGACTCGTTAACGTCTGATCCGGCGTTGCGAAATAGACATTAAAGTTCGTCTGTCCTGGGAATAGGGACTTCAAATCGTAAGTCAAGCTCGGCACTCCGACTTTAGTGGTAATCTCGACGAAGCCTTTGTCGACCAGTTGCACCGAAAGCACGGTTAAATTGTACGTTGTGGATCCTCCGTTGCTATCGGAAGCTGTAATCGTAACGGTAACGGATCCCGTGTGGCCAGCCGTACCCGGCGACAGGGTGATCACGCTGCCGTTAACCGTCGCTAGCGCGACACCCGGATCGCTTACGACCGCGGTATAGGTCATCGCATCGCCTTCCGGATCCTCGAATAGCTGGGATAGATCGTAAGTGCGAGGGTTCGTATAACCCGGACTCAACAATTGCGTCTGGATCGAGGCTACGACACTCGGCGGTTTATTGTCTGCCGGAGGCGTAACTGAGGCGGCAGTCACCGTCAAGTTGACCGTTCTCGACGTATAGGCTCCTTTCGGATCCGTCGCCGCCACTTCGATCGTCGTTATGCCTTCGGCGACCGGCGTAATGCTCAGCTTGTCCCCGGTCACACTGGCTGTCGCCAACGCTCCGTTCTGCACTGTCGCTGTATACGTTAACATCTCATTCTCCGGATCGGAGAAGTAGAGTGACAGATCGATTTGCTTCGCTGACGTTCCGGATTCCAACGATTGATCCGGAATGTTGAGGCCGACAGGCGGTTTGTTCGCCGGCGTCACTGTCAAAGCAATCGTCTTCGACGCCGTTGCGCCTTTCGAATCCATTGCCGTCACATTGATCGTCGTCGCACCTTCAGCTAGCGGCGTAATGCTCAGCTTGTCCCCGGTCACACTGGCTGTCGCCAACGCTCCGTTCTGCACTGTCGTCGTATACGTTAACACCTCATGCTCCGGATCGGAGAAATAGGATGACAGGTCGATTTCCTTCGCGGACGTTCCCGCTTCCAACGATTGATCCGGAATGTCGAGACCGATTGGTGGTTTGTTCGCCGGCGTCACTGTCAAAGCAATCGTCTTCGACGCCGTTGCTCCTTTCGGATCCGTCGCCATCACTTCGATCGTCGTTATACCTTCGGCGACCGGCGTAATATTAAGCTTGTCCCCGGACACGACGGCTGTCGCCAACGCTCCGTTCTGCACTGTCGCCGTATACGTTAACACCTCATGCTCCGGATCGGAGAAATAGAGCGACAGATCGATTTGCTTCGCGGACGTTCCAGATTCCAACGATTGATCCGGAATGTCGATGCCGACTGGGGGTTGATTCGGAACGTTCATAACCGTCACATTGAAAAAAGTCGACACGACGTGGCCTTTGCCGTCCGACACGTCTACCTTGAAGTTAGCCGTACCACTCGCTACCGGATGGATCGTCGGCATGCTCGTTGTACCGCCGGAAGCGACCGTCGCGATGGAAGAGCTGAGCGCAGTGATCGTATAGCTGAGCGTATCGCCGTCTTCATCCGTGAACAAGCTTGAGAGATCTATCGCAGCGTTCAAACCTACCGTCATTGGAGAAACTGACCAATCTAGGTTCACGACTGGCGCATGGTTCACAGGTGGCGGTACATTCGTCACCGGGGTGGTTGGCGCCGGCGCTTCCTTCTTGCCGCCGATCACTTGTCCGAATTGCGCCTTTATTTCGTTATAATTTCGGATGATGTCGGATGGAGCTACGTTATTCGACAATACCAGCGTTTCAACTATTACGTTGGTGAGCTGAAGATCTAAAGCATTGTCCATCGGTTCGAGCCTCTCGATGCGGGTATTCCCGTCTCCTTTGATCGTCACGTGAGTGCCCGAAACACGCAATACGCCGCCGAACG